>JBQCEK010000262.1:0-2146 GCA_051960335.1 Sphingomonas sp. | reverse complement strand
GAAGGTGTAGTTGAGCTGCACCCCCAAGCCGTTGAGCAGCCCAGGCAAGAAGGTGAAGAAGGTCTGATATGCGGCCTCGAAACCATATAGCTTGCCAACGCCTGAGCTGTTGATCGGGCCGTTGATCTGCACCGTCTGCGTCGAGCCGTCGTTCGTGAATGTGCGGAAAGACTGGCCGTAGGAGATCAGGTTGGTCAACCGCTTGTAAAACCCGTCGATCGTGAACGACGAGCTACGGCCCATGTAGCGCTCGAACGACAAATCGAACTGATCAGCGCTAATCGGCTTCAGCGCCGCGTTGCCGGCGTTCGCCTGGAATACGAATTTGTACCCGACAACATTGGCCGGCGTGTGCGCGGCATCCGGCGAATTGTAAACGACATAGGGAGAATCCGGCCCGGTATTATAAACCGGCGCACCGATCTGAACGTAGTTTCGCAGAAAGCCGATGTCGGGCCGCGAGATTGCCTTCGAATAGGCGAATCGCACGAAATCCTTCTCGTCGAGACCGAACCGGACGTTGAAGCTCGGCAGCCAATTGGTGAAACTGTGGCGATAGCTATTGGGAATGCCCCCGCCGGCCGCGAATGCTCTGATATCACTGGTTAGATAGCAGCTGGGATTGACCACCTGGCCAGAGCCGAGCGGCTCGCCGCAGGCGACCAGTCCGTTGAATACATCAGCCGTCGGGAAGCCGACTTGGCCCTGACTGATCTCTGTCGTCTGGACGACGCGCACGCCGACATTACCGACCACATTGACCCCGCCGATCGACGCCTCGTCGCCGCCGAAATTGAGCATGGCGTAGGCGGCCTTGGTGCGTTCGCGCAGCTCCATGATCTCGGACGGGGTGAAGCAGCCCTCGGTTGCTTCGGGGCGATCGCAGATCGGCGTATAACCGCTGCCCATCGGCGAGTTGGTGAACTGGCCCGACAAGCCTGACATCAGCAGCTTGTAGTTGGTCAGCGCGCGACCGTTGACGAACACCAGATCGCCATTGGGATAGACGTTGCCGTTATACAGCCCGCCGATATTGTAGGGACCGAACAAATTCGCGCCATAGCCCTGGAAATCGGGCCGAGCCGCGCAATTGGGGTAGGAGTTCGAGACGGGGTAAGGCGCCGGGCTGGTGTTATCGAGATTGAAGCCGGGACCATTGCAGAAATATGGTGCTGCAATCGGCGTCCAATTGAAGGTTGAATAGCGCACCGTCTGGTGGCGATCGGCGTAGCGTACGCCGACCTTCAGGCTGTCTAGCCAGCTACTACCGGCAAAATCATATTTCAGGTCGCCGCGAAAGGCGTTCTCGTCGGCGTCATTGTCCTCGACATGGCCCTGGATGAACGGGATCCAGTAATTATGCGGGTTGGCGAGGCCGCCATCGGCGTAATTGACATTGTCGCCGGGCAGCAGCTTGATCTGCGGCGTTCCATCCTTGTTGACGCTGTAATCGTAATTGGCTGCCGATCCGGTCGCGACCAGAATGTCGTTGTTGAAGGTCGAAGCCTTGATGTGTTGCGCTTCAAGATTGAGGTGCAGCCGATCGGTGACGTCCCACTGAATCGTGCCGGAAATATCCTTGGTACCCTCGCGGTGATCGAAATCGCGCGATTCGTTCTGAAAGAACATGCCATCGCGCAGCGTCGCGCAGGTGTCGGGCGCCGCGCAATTGTTGATGAACGGCAGGCCGGGCACCGCCGAGCCGGTGTTGATCGCGTCCGCGGTGCTGCCCCATGATCCCGCCCAGGCGCCATGCGGCTGGGTGATGATGCCTGATTCGAGCATGCCATCGGCGCCGAACTGAAGTGCGGGAGTACCGTCGGCGGGCCCGAGGATCGTCGTCGCGCGTGGATTGTACGCCGGCGTGCCGAAATAGGTGCCATCGAGGATCGCGTGGCTGGCACGCTCGAGCCAAGCGTTGTGATATTGCGAGTCGGTATATTGCACCGTCGCGTGGAGCGTACCAGCATCGTTCTCATATTGGCCGGCGATGGTCATCCCGTGACGGTGGCGATCGTAGTCAACCTGCGAATAGCGCACGCCGTCGGGCGCGTAGGCCCAGCCGGTGCCGCCAAAGGGATTGGCGGTGCACTGTGCGACGCCATTGGAGATGATCGCCTTGCCGTCGGCATCCTTGGCGCCGGCG
>JBQCEK010000261.1:0-9567 GCA_051960335.1 Sphingomonas sp. | reverse complement strand
GCTCGCCAATCTCGACGCGTTTCTCGATTATGCCCATCGGCAGCTGATCGCGCACTCGAAAGATCGATGAGGACCATGCGATTTACCCCCCAATGTCAATGGCCAAGCCATCCGGGCGGGGGCTATCGTCGAACCACGGGGGAAGGCGGATTCCGCCTTCGCCCGACCTTCTTGGACAGGTGATGAATGGACCGCGATTGCCGAACGACGATCTGCTTCCCATTCGTCGGCGATACCGTGGGCGGCAGCCATCATTCGGTGCGCGGCCTGATCGAGCGGCTCGACCGGCGGCGATTTCGCGTGATCGTGGTGCCGCAGATCGCCGGCGGTGCGGTCGCGCGGTTCTTCGGCGAGCAGGAATTGCTGACAGGGCCCCGGCTCGCGACTCGCTTTCCGCCGGGCCAGCCGTTCGGTGCCGCGAAAGCCCTCAAAGCGCTTGCCGCATTGCTGCCGCAGATCCGGTTCCTGCGCCGCGAGCATGTGGATATCGTCCACACCAACGACGGCGGCACCCATGCCAGCTGGGCCTTGGCCGCTCGCCTCGCCGGCGCGCGGTTGCTGTGGCATCATCGCGGCGATCCCGATGCGCGCGGCTTGCGCACTTTGGCGCCGCTCCTCGCCAACCGCGTGCTCGCGGTCTCGAGTTTCGCCTTGCCGCGAGCGCGCCTTTTTTCCGCCGCGCGCAAGGCGGAAGTGCTGCACAGCCCCTTCGACGCCACGGTCGATGTCGATCGGCAGGCGGCGCGAGCGGAGTTGCTGCGCGACGAGGGGCTCCCCGCGGACGCGCTGATCCTGGGCTATTTCGGCAGCTTCATCGCGCGGAAACGGCCATTGCTGTTCGTCGAAACGATCGCGAAGCTTCGTCGTGTGCTGCCCAACCGGCCCGTGATCGGCATGATGTTCGGCGCGGCCGACGACATCGCGATGGAGCTCGAACTCGAGCGCCGGATCGTCGAGCTCGATGGTGTCGGCGCGGTTCGGCTGATGGGCTATCGCACCCCCGGCGCTTTTTGGATCGGCGCTTGCGATCAGCTTGTCGTGCCGGCAGTCGGCGAGCCGTTCGGGCGAACCCTTGTCGAGGCTATGCTGGTCGGCACGCCGATCGTCGCCGCGCGATCGGGCGGCAATATCGAAGCCTTGCGCGACGGCCGCCTCGGCTTGCTCGTCGCACCCGACGATGCCGAGGCGCTTGCCTTGGGGTGCGCGCAACTCGTCACCGAACCAGCGGCGACGCGCGCGCGGGCGCTGTTCGCCCAGAATGACGCGCGTCAGCGGTTCGGCGCCGAGGACCATTGCACCCGCGTCAGCCAGATTTATGCCGAATTGGTCGGCCGTGCCGCGTGAGGGCGAATATTCTCCTGCTTTCCGCCGGCCGCCGGGTCGACTTGCTCGAAGGTTTCCGCGTCGCGGCGGCGCGACTGCTGCCGGAGGCGCGCATAATGGCGGCGGATATGCGTCCACACCTCTCCGCGGCGTGCCAGGTCGCTGACGGAGCGTTCGCGCTGCCCGCGGTCGGCGCCGATCACTATGCCGATGCGCTGGCGCGGCTCTGCGACGATGCCGCCGTCGGGCTGGTCGTTCCCACGATCGATACCGAGCTTTCGGTGCTGGCGCGGCTTCGTCCGGCGTTCGAGCGGGCCGGCACCAGCATCGTGATTTCCGACGCGGCTTTGGTCGATCAGTGTCGCGATAAACAGCGCGTGGGTGAGTTGTTCGATCGGCTGGGGCTGGAGACTCCGGCGCTGATGGCCCGCGACGCCCTGTCGTTTCCCTGTTTTTCAAAGCCGCGCGATGGATCGAGCAGCGTGGGCGCCATGCGGATCGATGGCCCGGACGACCTCAGTCCCTCGATGCTCGCCGATCCCGATCGCTTGTTCATGGAGCTGGTTCCCGGCGATCATGCCGAAGTTACCGTGGACCTCTATTATGGTCGCGACCATGCGTTGAAGTCGGCCGTGCCCCGCCAACGCATCGAGACGCGCGGCGGGGAGGTGAGCAAGGGGATTACGCGCCGCGATTGGCTATACGATCTGCTGCGCGCGCGGCTGGCCCATGTCGGCGGCGCGCGCGGGTGCCTTACGCTGCAGCTGTTCGCCTCTCCGACGAAGGAACGCGCCCTGGCGATCGAGATCAACCCGCGGTTCGGCGGCGGCTATCCGCTCTCCCTCGCGGCAGGGGCCGATTTTCCGGCATGGCTGATCACCGAAAATCTGCTGGGCGGCGCGGTCGAGTGGTTCGACGGTTGGGAAGCCGGGCTGACGATGCTGCGCTATGACGCCAAGGTGCTCGTCTATGCCCGCTGAGCCGAAGCATGCGCGGACAATCGTGTTCGATCTCGACGACACATTGTTCGCCGAACGCGACTATGTCCGGTCCGGGCTGCGGGCGGTGGCGACGATGATCGAGCGGCTGCACGGCATCGCGATCGCGATCGATTCCCTTCCGGCCATCGATCCGCTCGGCGCGCTGCGGCGTCGCGCGGGCCTTCCCGAAGCGGCGCTCGACTCGCTGCTGTGGGCCTATCGACTCCACCCGCCGGTGATCGCCACCCGGCCCGGCGCGGCGGAGACGCTGGCCGCCTGCCGGGGGCGCGGCGAAGCGGTGGCAGTGCTGACCGATGGTCGATCGGCGACGCAACGGTTGAAGATTGATGCGCTTGGCCTGACGTTCGATGGGATCTTCGTTTCGGAAGAAATCGGCGCGACCAAGCCCTCACCAGCGGGGTACCGGGCCGTCGAGCGGGCGCTCCCGGCATCGAACTATGTCTATATTGCGGATAATCCGTCGAAGGACTTCATCGCCCCCAACGCCCACGGCTGGCTGACGATCGGCTTACGGCCGGGCGAGGATGCGATCCATCGTCACGACGAAGCCACCCTGCCGGACGGCGCGGCGCCAGCGGTATGGACGACTGATTTTTCAGAGATCGCTGCGGTGCTTGCTGCGACCGCCATCAATGCGCCGTTCGATCGCGTTCGATCCGGGCAGCGATCCGCCGCAGGATCGCGGGCAGCGCCTCGCCGTATCCGATCGCATCATACAGGGTAAGCGCAGCGCCGATCACCGCGCGGGCGACGGCGTCCTCAGTCATGCCAGAGCCGAGCAAATCGCCGTAGATCATCGCGATCCTCGCACTGGCATTGGCGATCGCCCTGCTGGTGAGCATATCCTCATCGGGCGATTGATCGAGATCGGCCTGACGATCGAGCCAATCGTCGTCGAAGATTCGCATGGAGCGATCGATCACGCGATGCTCCAATTGTCGCAATCGTGCCAGCTACACATCACGCGCAACCCTATCGATCCTATCCCGATGTTTCCGGGATCATGTGATCCCGACGGTCTTTTCGACTCGACGTTAACTTATATCAGTGCGGCGACTATCGCCGGTCTAGCGCTGCTGGCAAGTGACAATCGGGTGACAGCGCGCTGCGCGGTCGCGGGCATACTTCGGCGAGGGCGATGTCCCAGCGAGCCAGGATCTTGTCCGGCGCATAGCGCGTCATTGCGGCGCGCGCGGCGGCGCCCAGCCGGGCACGCAGCGCATCGTCCGCCATGAGGCGATCGAGCGCTGCCGCCAAGGACTCGATGTCATCAGGAGCCGCCAGTAGGCCCGTCCGGCCATGATCGATCAGTTCGGCGGGGCCGAAATCGCAGGCGGTGGCAACAACGGGCAAGCCCGCCGCCATCGCTTCACCGAGCACATTGGGAAAGCCTTCGTAACGCGAGCTGAGGACAAGCGCGCTTGCTTCTTCCAGCCAGCCACCCGGCGTGGCGCTCAGCCCCCGCAGCGTAACGCGATTCCCCAGCCCGAGCCGATCGATGCGATCCTGCAGGGCAGCGCGATCTTCGCCGTCCCCCCAAATGTCGAGACTCCAGGACGGGTGGTCGCTGCTGATCCGCGCAAAGGCCTCGATCAGGAGATCGTATCCTTTTTGTCGAGTGAGCCGCCCGACCGCCACCAGCCGGGAGGATGGTTGCTGGCCGCCCATCGAAGGATAAGCGACGATCGGATTGGGAATGACGAGCGCGCGTGTGCGCATGCTTCGCGGCAGACAGCGAATGCTGCCGCGCGTTTGACAGATGATCGCCGCCGCGCGCTGATAGAGGAAGACCAGCGCCGCGTTCCACGCGGGATGGGCATCCTGCCGCTCGGGATTGTTACGTTCGCAGGCGATCACCGGAATCCCCGTGCCGATCGTCGCGGCGAGCGCGATGGCGTTGATCTTGGTGAGCAGGCTGACGAGCACGTCCGGCCGATCGGCGGCGAGGATGCGGCGCAGGCGCACGATCCGGCGCAGCGGCTGCATGCTCGAAAGGCCTCGGCGGGAGCCAAGGCGCTGGATGCGAACGGCCGGCGGCAAGGGATGATAGATGCGATCGGCGGGATTATCGAAGGCGATCACCGAAACGCGATCGCCGCGACGGACGAGATAACCTGCCAGCAAGGCGATGACCCGTTCAGCCCCCCCGGCGCCCAGACCCGAGGTGACAATCGCAACGTGACGGCCATCCGTGGTCATCCGCGATCGACCGGATAACCGAGCGCGGCGAGATCGAGCCTGGTCAATCGTTCGGTTCGTGCGTTACTTGCGGCGAAATGGTCGCCGACATGCGCAGCAATGGCGCGTTCCAGCCGGCGACCGAGCGCCGCCTCGACGAACCGGGGTGAGGCGATTTCGAACAGGCGGCGCAAGCGAGCGTAGCGCTTGTGAAACCGCGGGATATGGATCAGCGCGCCGGGGCTGAGCTCGTTATGGTAGAACAGGAAGTTCAGCGGGCGCTGGACTTGCTGCATCAACAGGGGCCGACGCTGGTTGGCGGCCCGCGACGGCGCGATCGGCAGCGGCGGGCGGCCGCACAGGGCAGCCACGGCATCGGCAAACCCCTGCGGATCGGCGCCAAGCCGCTCGACCGGAAGCACGAGCACGCGCGATTCGCCGAACAGCTGCTGGTAGAGTGCGATGAGGCGATCGAAGGCGTAGAGATCGGTGGTGAAGCTCGGCTTGCGGCCCAATCCCGGTTCCGGCGTCGCCAGGAATCGCGCCACGCCCTCGACGCCGCCGTCGGTGATGTGCTGGCGATACATGGAGTCGATCAGTGCGCGTTGCTCCCGGATGACAATCAGGATGCGTGCGTCGGGAAAGGTTGCGCGCAAACGCTCGGCGATCATGGCGCGATCACGCCCGCCCGACGACGGATAGCCCGAGAGGCGTTCGTGCGAAAGCGCAAGGGTCCGTCCCGATTCGCGTGCCAACGCCAGCGCCGGCGCATAGCGATGAGCGACGGCGACAGGATCATAGGCGAGCGGATCGGGCATCACGAGATCTTCGACCAGCCGATGCCGCGGCGCGTCATCTACCGAAGCGAAGCGCGCGGGATCGGCGAACAGCTGTTGCTGGAGCCAGGTGGACCCCGTCTTGTGGAAGCCGACATGAATCAGCGCCGGCGCCGGCGCCGTGGCGGCGGCGGGGCGCGAGGAAGAGCTGACGGGAGCGATTGCCGCGATCATCGCCTATCCAGTGACATGGGGGGCGCGCGACCGCGATGTGTGCATCGGTCCTAGCCCGAAATCGCATTTTGCGTTCGGCACCCAAGGCTGCTGGATGCAATAGATGCGTATCCTGTCGATCATCACCAGTTTCACGGCCGGCGGCGCCGAAGTGCTTGTCACGAACCTGTGCGCTCAGTTCGTCGTCCAGGGGCATGACGCGACGGTCCTGGCATTGAGCGACGCCGTCGTTCTCGGCAATTCGCTGGACTCCGAGGCGGCGATGAAGCGCCGGCTGGGCGCCAGTGGCGTCAGGGCGGAATCGCTGGGCCTTGCCAATCGGCGCAACCTTTTGGCCGGCGTGTTGGCGATGCGTCGGGTGATTGCGGCCTATCGCCCCGATGTGATCCACGCGCATACCGCGCAGGCCGGGCTGATCCTTGCGATGCTGCGGCCCGCCGCGACGGTGGTGATCACGCATCACAACAGCCGGTTGAGCTTTCCGCCGTCGCTGTTTCGCGTGCTCGATACGATCGCCAGCGGCTATGTCGGCATCAGCGCGGAATGCACGAAGGTCGTCTCGCGCCTGTCGCGCCGGCCGGTGACGACGATCATCAACGCGGCAGATACCGCATTCGCGGCAGCCGCACCGCGCGTTGGCCCGTCGAACGACCCGGTGATCATCAGCGTCGGCGCGCCATCGATCCAGAAGGACTATCAAACCTTGATCCGCGCCGCGTCCACACTTCGCGGACTGATGACGCGCGCCGGTCGACGCTGTGCGATCCAGATCGTCGGCGATGGCCCGCCGATCGCGACGCTGCGCCAGCTCGCGGCACAGGAGGGTGTTGATGACATGGTGACCCTGCTCGGCGCGCGCCATGACGTGCCCGATCTTCTCAAGCATGCCGATGTTTACGTGAATTGTTCCCTGTGGGAAGGATTGCCGCTGGCGATCATCGAAGCGCTGATGAACGGGTTGCCGGTGGTGGCGACCAATGTCGCGGGCAATCGCGAGCTTGTTCGCCCGGAAATTAGCGGCGTCCTCGTCCCGCCAAGCGATCCGGTCGCCCTGGGTGAAGCGATCGGCGCGGTCCTCCTCGATCCGGCGCGCTACGCCAGCCTGTCCGGCGGCGCATGGGAAAGTGCGCGCCGTTATTCGATCGGCTCCGCCGCCCGGTCGCATCTCGAGCTTTATCAACGCGTCATGGCGGATCGCGGCGTTGTGCCATGCGCCGCCTGATCTGATCGACCTACCCCTGTGTCCCCGCGCGAACGCCATCCGATATCTTGAGCATCGGCGGGTTGCCGGTATCCTCATCGACACGAGTTTCATTCGACCGTGTCACCGCGACGGAGAAGTAAAGCCGGGCGGATCGCGGGAAGGCCGGAGGGGCAATGCTGGAGCTTATCGAAACGGTTGGCGCGCGTACCGCTGCGCCGATCGGATTCGTCCCCCCCGCCGCAGGAATCGCCGCCGCCACACCCTCGGTCACCGGTGACGCCGATCTCGGCGCGTTGCTGATCGACGTCGGGCAGCTGCTCGATGCCGACGCGCTGGGGTTGGTGCACGTCACGGTTGGCGCGCGCGTAGGGGGCACCCTGGCTGCCGTTGCCCTCTCGGACCATTCGATTGAACCCGACGATCTCTCCTCCCGGTTGCAGGTTGCTTTCGAGCAGATCGATGAGCCAGCGGGCGCGCCGGTGGATGACCGCATCGCGGCTGCAATGCTGCGGCCGCGGCCCAACGACCGCGTGGGGCTTTATGTGATCACCGATTCGGTCAGCCCGGTCGCGCGGCGGGCAACCGCGAGCCGGCTGGCGACGTTCGTGCCGTTGATCGAACGTGCGCTCGCGCTCTGGATGAAGGCGCATGTCGAGCGGCTGTTGCGCGACGACCAGCGCGCGGCGCTCGATCATTTCGCGTCCGGGCTAGTGATCGTCGATGGCGACGGCGCGATCCACTTCGCCAATCGCGCCGCCCAGGCGTTGCTCGCCGATGCGTCGGACGTGTTCGATGCCGATGGGCGGTTGATGCTGCGCGACGTTCAAACGGCGATGCACCTTCAGGTCGCGTTGCATCATCTGCTGTCCCGGCCGGCCGGTGACGCCGTCGCCGACCCGTTGGTGATGCTGATCGGCCGCGCCGGCCGCTTTCCGTTGGTGCTAGCCGTCTGTCCGATCGGCGGCGAGCGCGCCCGACCGCGCACCATCGTGCAGCTGATCGACGTCGATCCGGAACCCTCATTGCCGCTGGACGCCATCGGCAATCATTTCGATCTGACGCCGGTTGAACGACGGCTGATCGATCAGCTTGTCCAGGGACGAACCGTCGCCGAAGCGGCCGACGCGATGCGGCTGAAGGAACAAACCGCGCGAACCTATCTCAAGCAGGTGTTCCAGAAGACGGGCATCCGTCGCCAGACCGATCTCGTCAGCACGATGCTCAAGGCTGCGCTCCCGCTTTTCCGCGCCTGAACGCGATTCGTTTTTCCGCCCGTTTCGCCGCTCCGAACCGATTCGATCGGATTTGCCCGCGCGGCCGCCGCCCGCGCTGTTTCCAATTTGCCAAACGGCTGGCGCAAAGGAGGTATTTTGCACGCCGATCCTCATTTGGGGGGGCTCAATTGCCTCATTCGCGGCGGGACTTTCTGCCCAGACGGGCCATGCTCGGCGGCCCGGCGACAGGTAGTTTTTGCACTGCCGTTCATGCGGCGCGCGGCGGCGAAGGCCATCCGCGATCTCAGTGCTCATCACCCGTCGATCACAAAAGAGGACTTCCTGACATGCAAAGACTTCTGACAAGCACCGCCATCGCAGCCTTCATGACCGCGATCGCGATCCCGGCAATGGCGGATACGCCCGCACCGACACCCACCCCCGCGGCGACTCCCGACACCAACACCGCCTCGGCGGGCGGCGCGGCGGCGGCGGGCGGATCGACCGCCAACAGCGACAGTTCGAACAGCTCGACCAACACCTCGGTGGCCGATAGCGGCAATATCGCCGACAGCGGCAACACCGCGATTTCGGACAGCGGCAACCTGGCCGTTGCCGATAGCGGCAACGACAGCTCGACCAACGACAATTCAACCAATGTCGCAGATTCGGGCAACGATTCGAGCAACAACTCGATCAATACGTCGATCGCCGACAGCGGCAACGACAACTCGACCAACGACAATTCAACGAATGTCGCGGACTCGGGCAACGATTCGAGCAACAACTCAACCAACACCTCGATCGCCGACAGCGGCAACGACCAATCGAACAACTCGACCAACACCTCGATCGCCGACAGCGGCAACGATCAGTCGAACAACTCGACCAACATCGCCGACAGCGGCAACGATCAGTCGAACAACTCAACCAACATCGCCGATAGCGGCAACGATAATTCGACCAACGACAATTCGACCAACGTGGCCGATTCGGGGAATGACAACTCGACCAACGACGCGTCGACCAACATCGCCGACAGCGGCAATGACAATTCGACCACGGACAATTCCACCAATGTTGCGGATAGCGGCAACACCTCGTCGTCGCTGACCTATGCCGGCACCGCCAACATGTTCGGCAACCGCGCCCTGGTGGCCTCCTCGACGCTGTCGAGCTACGTGTCGGGCGTCACCGTCAGCTACGACGTGGCGAAGAAATCCGGCACGATCGACAACAGCCTGCACAACCAAGGCAACGCCTTCCAGAACTATGCGGGCGTACAGGCGCTGAACCAGAACACCGGCGTCGGCGCGTCGCAGAATGCAAGCGTGAACCTGGCCGTCCGCACTGGCGACGTGACCTTCTAAACTCGCGACTTGCACGGTTTGGTCAGCGCCCCGAAGCTCCCCCCTCGCTACCCCGACGGGGCGCTGGCCATTCTGATCGACGATCTTTTCTTGAAGATGGGAGAGGCCCGATGACGATCCGATCGCTCCGCATGTCCGTTTCCGGCGCGGTGCTGCTCCTTGCGAGCGCCGGCTTCGCCCCCGCGGCGGCCCAGACGGCCGACGAGACGGACGCCGCGCAGACCACGTCCGCACCAGCCCCGACTCTGTTCGCCGGCGATCCGCTCA
>JBQCEK010000260.1:0-2832 GCA_051960335.1 Sphingomonas sp. | reverse complement strand
AGGCCGGGGCCCCGTGGGTAAACCCCCCGCAACGCCGCGCTGCGTTCCTGTACCACGGTCCCCCCCCGGGGCCCCGGCCTTCGCCGGGGTCGTGTCGATGGGTGTTTCGATGACGGTACTCACTCGGCGGCCTCCTCGATCGGCGGCAGGTTGTGGCCGAGCAGCTTGAGCACTTCGCCCGCCGCATCGACCAGATTGGTGCCGGGACCGAAGATCGCCTGCACGCCTGCCTTCCTCAAAAATTCATAATCCTGCGCGGGGATCACCCCGCCCGCCACCACCTTGATGTCGGCGCGGCCCGCTTCCTTCAGGAGCGCGATGAGTTCGGGGATCAGCGTCTTGTGGCCGGCGGCGAGGCTCGAGGCTCCGACCACGTCGACTTTCTCCTCAAGCGCCAGATCGCGCGCCTCGGCCGGCGTCTGGAACAGCGGGCCGGAGATCACCTCGAACCCCATGTCAGCGAACGCGCTGGCGACGACGTTGGCGCCGCGATCGTGGCCGTCCTGGCCCATCTTGGCGATCAGGATGCGGGGCTTACGACCCATGCGATTGCCGACCGCAGTGATGCCCTGGACCGCGCGGAGCCAGCCGGCGTCCTCGTGATGCGCAGGGCCGTAAACGCCGGTGATCGGTGTGACCCCGACCGCGTGGCGCCCGAACGCCGCCTCCATCGCGGCGGACATCTCGCCGAGCGTGCAGCGGGCGCGGGCGGCTTCGATGCAGAGGGCGAGGAGGTTTGATCCTCCCTGAGCTTGCTCGGGGAGGGGGACCGCTCGCGAAGCGAGTGGTGGAGGGGCTGTGCCGCTGGCGGGGTCGGTTGGGGCGGAGGCCCCTCCACCATTCGGCTGCGCCGCATGGTCCCCCTCCCCCCGCTGCGCGCGGGGAGGACCAAGAAGGGCGCCTTGCCGCAACGCCTCCAACGCCGCCGCGGCTCTGGCGGGATCGCGCTCCGCCTTGACGCGCTCGATCCGGCGAATCTGATCCGCTCGCACCTTGGCGTTGTCGATGTCGAGGATGTCGATCGCATCCTCTTTCGCCAGCCGGTATTTGTTGACGCCGACGATCACGTCCTCGCCGCGATCGACCCGCGCCTGGCGCGCGGCGGCGGCGCGTTCGATATGCTCCTTGGGAATGCCCTTCTCGACCGCGTGGGTCATGCCGCCCGCCGCTTCGACTTCCTCGATCAGCGCCCAGGCCTTGTCGGCGAGTTCCTTGGTCAGTGCCTCGACATAATAGCTGCCGCCCAGGGGGTCGACGACGTGCGTCATCCCGGTTTCTTCCTGAAGGATCAGCTGGGTATTGCGGGCGATGCGCGCGGAAAAGTCGGTCGGCAGCGCCACCGCCTCGTCGAGGCTGTTGGTGTGGAGCGACTGCGTGCCCCCGAACGTCGCCGCCATCGCCTCGATCGTGGTGCGCACGACGTTGTTGTAGGGGTCCTGCTCGGTGAGGCTGACTCCGCTCGTCTGGCAATGCGTGCGCAGCGTCTGGCTGCGCGCGTTGCCGCCGAAGCCGGCGATGATCCGCGACCAAAGCGTGCGCGCCGCACGGAGCTTGGCGACCTCCATGAAGAAGTTCATGCCGATGCCGAAGAAGAAGCTCAGCCGCCCGGCGAACGCGTCGATATCGAGCCCGCGGTCGAGCGCCGCGCGCACATAAGCCATGCCGTCGGCGAGGGTGAAGGCGAGCTCCTGCACCGCCGTCGCTCCAGCTTCGTGCATGTGATAGCCGCTGATCGAGATGCTGTTGAAGCGCGGCATGTGCTGCGACGTATAGGCGATGATGTCCGCGACGATCCGCATCGATGGCTCGGGCGGATAGATATAGGTGTTGCGGACCATGAACTCCTTGAGGATGTCGTTCTGGATCGTGCCCGAGAGCTGATCCTGCGACACGCCCTGTTCTTCGGCGGCGACGATGTAGAAAGCGAGGCACGGCAGCACCGCGCCGTTCATCGTCATCGACACGCTCATCCTATCGAGCGGGATGCCGTCGAACAGGATCTTCATGTCGTCCAATGTGTCGATCGCGACGCCCGCCTTGCCGACATCGCCGGTGACGCGCGGGTGATCCGAATCGTAGCCGCGGTGCGTCGCGAGATCGAACGCGACGGACAGGCCCTTCTGCCCGGCGGCGAGATTGCGGCGGTAGAAGGCGTTCGATTCCTCGGCAGTGGAGAAGCCGGCATATTGGCGGATCGTCCACGGACGGCCGGCATACATCGTCGCCTTCACCCCGCGCGTGAACGGAGCGAGGCCGGGGAGCCCCGGATCGGGCGCGTCCGCGCTGGTGTAGAGCGGCTTGACGGCGATCCCCTCCGGCGTGTGCCAGGTGAGATCGGCGCCTTTCGACTCCTTGTCGGCGAGGGTCTGCCAGTCGGTGAGGGTCGGTTTGTCGGTCATGTTTCTTTTTACATTACTTCGCCGGCGAAGGCCGGGGCCCTGTTGGGAAAGCTAGCGTAACAAGCGCAACGCAAGCCAATGAACCGGCCTGGTACTGGGCCGCGGCCTTCGCCGGGGTGGTGCAGCGTGAAGGCACGCTCACTCCCCCCGAAACGCCGGTTTGCGCTTCTGCAGGAACGCCATGCCGCCCTCCATCGAATCCTTGGTTCCGCGGGCGCGGCGCTGGTTTTCGGCTTCGTTACGCATCGCTGCAGCATAGTCACAACTGAAACCAGTTTGCAGCCCCTGCCGGATCAAGCCGAGCGCGACCGTCGGCCCCGCCGCCAGCCGCTCGGCCAGCGCAAACGCCTCGTCGTCGAGCGCGTCGTCGGCGACCAGCTTGTGGATCATCCCCCAGTCGAGCGCCTTGGCGGCCGGCACGCGTTCGCCGAGC
>JBQCEK010000259.1:0-6840 GCA_051960335.1 Sphingomonas sp. | reverse complement strand
CTCTTGTGCCAGGCTTGCGGTCGCGTAATGTCCAGCCACGTTCAATGCCTGCTAGGACACCAGCGGACAAGGCCGCCAGCAGCCGCAGGGCCTGTTGCTCTAAATCCATCGATCATATCGCGCTTCTGGCTGCGGCGGTTTCACCCGGTGGAACAATAACCGCCACGTGAGTTGCGTCGGTGCATATCCGCATTGAGACAGCCTGTAAGGGACGTTGCGAATTTCACCATGAATCATATGACCTCGGCAGTTGCGCAGTAATAATGTACCACCTTGAGCACTCGAAGGTGGAGTTGCTTCCTGCGTCGGGAGAGACCTGTCTTGCGTGACCTCTTGCCTCTCGGCGAAAAAATCCTGAGGTGCCCGCGCGACTGTCGCTGGCCAAGGCCCGTTTCGCGCAATTCTCGTTGTTAAGGCTAGCGTAACCGCCAGTCTTCCCCTCGCTGCAGAAGGCTGCCGAAGTCTTCGACAACCTCTTGTCGGCGCGCGCAACCGGTCGCGTGCGCACCGAACACCTGTCCTTTTCGTCGTTGAGCGCGACATAGGCGTTTTACACTCTCCTGCCCGACAAATTGGCCGCAGGCACTGACTCGCAAGTCAACCTCCTCGGCTTGCGTGGCAAGCGGCTGGCCCATTTCCGTTTGAGCGAGTGCGGGCGTTGCGACGCCGCCCGTAACGGCAAGCAGAAATGCCCGCAGGAGAACTGCAATGGACATTGTCCCACAGACGATTCTTGAGATTGTTTCAGGTGATGGCAAGTAGGAGCAGCAGGATCGCCGCGATCTACGTAATATTCCGGATCATCCCCCAGCGAGCGGAGCGCGATTGAAGCACAGTTGATGTTTTGGGAGGTCGAACGCGACTTTGTCATGCGAAGCAGGCTGCATATCGCTATCGCCGTAATGGGGGTGCCGCGATTTCCGTACAATTCCGCATGGCGTCCCAGGAACTCGCGAGCGATAGCGATAGCGATAAGCTAAGGTATCGTTGCACCGACCGTCCCGGGGTACGCTTGCAACAGGCCTGAAGGCCCGTCCCGCTCTCGACTCTCCTGGGGCGTGGCGACAGCGTGTGGAGGAGGTTGTCGATGCCTTTAATTGGCAGGTTCAGAACGAAGCTTTGCCGCTACCTTCGAAGGTCGCCGCCTGTTTGCCCGCCCCGGTTCGAGGGGCTCACCAGGATCGAGCATGTCGCGCAGGCATAACGCCGCCGCTCCCGTCGAGACCGAGCTCAAGCTCGAATATGATCGCAGCGAGGGCGTTCGTCTAGCCGCCCTGCTCGGCTCTCTGGCCACGAGCAGGACCACCAATCGCCTGATCTCAACCTATTTCGATACCAAGGAGCATGATCTGGCCCGCGCCGGATATTCGCTTCGCGTCCGTCGCCAAGGAAGACGGCATATCCAAACGGTGAAAACAATGGCCAGCGCAGAGACGGGGATGTTCGAGCGTTCTGAATGGGAACAGTTACTCCGCAGCGACAGGCCCGTTCTGAACACGCGGAGCGGACCGCTGCTCGAAGTGGTCGCGCCCGACGTTCTCGGTCGCATAGAGCCGCTGTTCATCTCCGATGTGCAACGCACGCTATTCCGGATCGGAGATGAATGCGTGGCCATCGAGGCGTCAATGGACGACGGCGAGCTGCGCGCGGATGCGAAGGTCGAACCGATTTGTGAGCTTGAGCTCGAAATTCGCCGCGGCCCCCCTCAGGCGGTATTCGGTCTCGCGCGGACTCTAAACGAGCAGGTCTCTCTAAGCCTCGGGATGCGGTCTAAGTCTGAACGCGGCTACGCTCTCGCGAATAGCGCGTCGCACGGTCCTTCGAAAGCTGAACGGATTGCGCTTGATCCTGAGTGTAGTGCCGGAGAATCGCTCTTAATTATCGTCCAGGCATGCATTCGCCAGTTTCGCGCTAACGAGGCGATGCTCATGGACTCTTGCAACCCTGAAGCGTTGCATCAGGCGCGCGTGGGGTTGCGCCGGCTTCGCTCGGCCTTCTCGATTTTTGGACCGTTGCTGACGGACGATCCGGATGCCAGACATTTGAAGGCCGAACTGCGTTGGCTGATGTCCGTGCTCGGCGGCATCCGCAACATCGACGTGCTGGTTACCCGCGTGGATGCAGATGCGCGGGACGTACTCATCGCAGCCCGAACGCAAGCGATGGTACCTCTTCGGACCGCGCTTGCTAGTGCGCGTGGGCGGTCGCTATTTATCGACTTGGCAGAGTGGCAGACTTTCGGCGCGTGGCGAACCGCGCCGACCCACCCCAGCCGATTGCACGGCAGCGTACAATCATTTGCTGATGGGTCCCTGGAAGCGTGCCGCGCGCGGGTAAAACATCTCGGTAAGCGATTGGTTCGTCTTGAGAGAGAGCGTCTTCACCGGACGCGCATCGCAGCGAAGAAATTGCGCTATGCCGCGGAATTCTTCAACTCCCTATATTCAAGCGGCAAATCCCGTCGACGGTACCGCAAGTTTATCGTCGCGCTGGAAGCGCTTCAGAACGTGCTTGGCGAACTCAACGACCTGGCGGTAGGTGCCGAGGTGCTGGAGAGGCTTGGTATAAAGACGAAATTATCGAAGGGCGGCGGATCCCGCCGCAAAAGGCTGCTCTGCCAGGCCTCGCTACGATATCACACGCTCATGCGAGCCAAACGATTCTGGTGACGGAGCAGGGGAGATTGGCGGGCGAAGTGAACTGCCGCCGGTTCCGTGGACACCAAGATAAGGTGCTTTTGGAACTGGAGAATGGAGATGCAACGACGACAGTTCAGCCGGGAGTTCAAGCTCGAGGCGGCGAAGCTGGTATTGGAGCGTGGCGTCTCGGTTTCGCAGGCCGCCCGCGATCTGGATCTGCAAGAGAATATGCTGCGCAAGTGGATGCGCGAGCAACTTAGGCTCTGCCGCGGTGTAACAGGATCGCAATCTGCGGAAATCGGCCACCGCTAGATGCCCCCGCTGGTTTGCGGCTGCGGGTCGGGCTCGGGAGAGTGCCGGTGCCTTTGCATGCCCAGCATCATCGCCGGCAGGAACAGCAATACCAGCGGCACCGCGGCAGTGAGGCCGAAGATGATCGCGGTGGCTAGCGGCTTCTGCAGCCCCGCGCCGCGGCTGATGCCGAGCGCGAGCGGGGCGAGGGTGAGGATCGCGATCAGCGCCGACATCAGGATCGGGCGCAGCCGCTTGGCGCCCGCCTCGCGGAGCTGATCGAGGTCGAGCGGCTTGGTCGCGTCGAGTTCCGCCATGAAGAAGATCACGAGTTCGGTGACCATCCCGACCACCATCGTCAGCCCCATCAGCGCGGAGATGTCGAGCTCGATGCCGGTGATCCATAGGCCGAGCAGCACTGCGGCGGCCGACAGCAATACCGTGGCGATCGCCGACAGCGTCCACGCCAGCCGCTCGTACAGGAACGTTAGCAGCAGCGCCGAGAGGAGCAACGCAGCGGCGAACACCATCGACAGGTCGGCAAAGCTCTTTTGCTGCTGCTGATAGAGCCCGCCATATTCGACGCGAATTGACGACGGCAGGTGCAGCCCCGCGATCGCCGCGCGCACTGCCTTCATGCCCGAACCGAGATCGCGGCCTTCGAGCCGTGCCGTCACGTCGATGAACGGCGCGAGATTCTCACGCGTCAACTGCTTCTGGCCAGCCTCGACCGACACCTGAGCGACCTGCGACACGCGCACGCCATGCCCGTCGGGCGCGACCAGCACGAGCTGGCCGAGCTGCTCGGCACGGGTTCTGAGATCGGCAGGCGCACGCACGCGCACCGTCACGAGCTGCTCACCAATGCGAACGTGGGTGGCAGGGTTGCCGCCGATCGTCGTTTCGAGCTGACTGCCCACCGCATCGGGATCGAGCCCCTGCTGCGCCGCGCGAGCGGGATCGACCTTGATCGAGATATCGTCGCCGGCGACGCGCAGACCGTCGACCACCTCGACCACCCCCTGCACCTTGCCGATCGCATCGCCCACCCGCTTCGCGGCCTTTTCCAGCTCGGCATCGTTATCGCCGAACAGCTTGACCTCGACCGGCTGCGGCACCGCCGTCAGATCGCCGATCAGGTCTTCCATCAACTGCGCGGTCTCGATCTCGACCCCGGGCACCTTGGCTTCGATGCGCTGGCGGATATCGGCCATCACCTCCTCGATCGGCCGCCGCGAGCCTCCCTTCAGGCGAATGAAGATATCGCCTTCGTCGGCTTCGGTCAGGCCGCCGCCACGCTGCAGCCCCGTCCGCCGCGAATAGCTTGCGACCTCGGGCGTGGTCATGATTACCTGCTCGACCTGCTTGAGGATGCGGTCGGTGTCGCTCAGCGCGGCGCCCGATTGCGCCTTGTAATCGAGGATGAATCCGCCTTCGTCCATCGCCGGCATGAACCCCGATGGAACGCGCTGCCAGGCGACATAGCCGAGCGCGGCGAGCCCGAGGCCGAGCACCAGCGCGAACAGCCCCGGTCGCGCCATCGAGCGTTCGAACGAGGTGTGATAACCATTGCTGAGCCGGCCCATGAATCCGCCGGCGCGCTCGGCTGCCTCGGCGTCCTTGTCGCGCAGCCAATAGGCCGAGACGAGCGGGATGATGAACCGCGCATAAAGCACGGACAGGCCGAGGGCGGCGACCATCGTCAGCGCCAGCGCCTTGAAGAAACCGCCGGTCACGCCACTGATGAACGCCAGCGGCAGGAACACGATGATCGTCGCCGAAGTCGAGCCGAGCAGCGGCTTGCCCATCTCGCGCGCCGCGCCCAGGATGCCGCGCACGCCCTTGGCGCCGCCTTCCTGCATCCGCCGCATGATGTGCTCGAGCATCACCACGGCGTCGTCGACGACCAGCCCGACCGCGGCGGCCATGCCGCCCAGCGTCATCATGTTGAAGCTCATGCCGAACGCGAGCAGGATCAGGCAGGTGCCGGCGAGCACCATCGGCAGCATCAGCCCGGTGATCACCATCAACCGGCCCGAACGCAGGAACAGGAACAGCACCACCCCCGCGAGGAACGCGCCGAGCAGGATCGCGTCCCGTACCGCATTGGCGGCCCCCGTCACGAGCTCTGACTGGTCGTAAAAGGGCGTCACCTTGACGCTCGGCGGCAGGCCGAGGCTGGCGAGCTTAGCGTTGACGTCGTGCGCGATGCGCACCGTGTCGCCGGTCAGCGACTGGCGGATGTTGACCAGCACCGCGCGCTGGCCGTTCGAGGTGACCGCGGTGAAATTGGGCTCGACCGAGGGCTTGATCGTCGCGATCTGGCCGAGCGTCGCGACTCCCGCGCCCTTGCCGGTCGCCGCCTTGATCGGCGTTGCGGCGAGATCGGCCATCGACGCTATCCGGTTCTGCGCCAGCACCAGATAGAGCCTGTGCTTGTCCTCGATCCGGCCGAGTCCGCGCACGACATTGGCCTTGCCCAATGTCGTCGCGATATCGTCGATGCTGACGCCGAGCGCCTGCGCGCGCGCCGGATCGACGTCGACCGCGAATTCGCGCGGTGCACCGCCGAGCACGTCGACCGCGGCGACGCCCGGCACCGCGGTCAATGCCGGCCTGATCTTGAGGTCGGCGATCTGGCGCAGCGCTTCCTGGTTCAGCGAGTTCGAGGTGAGCGCGAGGCCGAGGATCGGAAAGATCGTCGGATCGGATCGGCGCACGTCGAACCGGGTGCCGGTCGGCAGGTCGGGCAAGCTGGTGGCCAACGCGCCCTGCGTCGCCAGCGTCGCGGCAACCATGTCCTGGCCCCAGTTGAAATTGAGGTCGATCTCGGCCGAGCCGCGGCTGGTGGTCGAGCGGATCTGGGTGACGCCGGGGACGGCGCGTAGCGCGAGCTCGATCGGCCGCGTGATCTGCGCGGTCATCTGCGCGGGGTCGCGCTCGCCAGCGTCGATCGACACCACGACGCGCGGGTAATCGATGTGCGGAAACAGGCTGACCGGCATCCTGAGCGCGGCGACCAGCCCGCCGAGCGTCAGCAGGATCGCCCCGAGCCACAGCGCGCGCGAATGATCGGCGATCGAGCGTCTCACTTGGTGCGCACCCTCATGCCGTCCTCGAGCGCGGTGCCGCCCTGGGTCACGACCTTGTCGCCGGCATGTACGCCCTTGGTGATCGCGATGCGATCGCCGCTGGCCGCGCCGGTGTCGACGTCGTGGCGATGCGCGACCCCGCCGGCGACGACATAGACGTACGGCTGGCCGCCGTCGTCGAGCAGCGCGGCGTAAGGCACCGTCATCGCATTGCCGCTCGATCCGGCGTCGATCGTGCCGCTCAATGTCTCACCCGCCGCGAGACCGGCATTGCCGGGCAGTTGGGCGTAGATCGAGGCGAGCCGGGTCGATGGATCGACCACCGGATCGACCGATTGAACCGCGACCTCGATCGGCGCGCCGCCATCGTTCGTCGAAATGCGGATCGGCGAACCCGCGTGAAGGCCGCGTGCAACCGTCGGATCGACACCAAATCGCGCGCGCAGATCGCCGAGCCGTGCGATCGTCGCGACGCCCGTCCCCGCCGGCACCAAATCGCCGACCTGGTTGGAAACCGTCTGAACAACGCCCGCTGCCGGCGCGCGCAGCGTCAGGGCCCCGGTTCGCTGACGCATCGATCGCGCCAAGGCATCGGCGCCTTGCGCAGCAGCGCGCGCGGTTTCGACATCGGCGTTGCTAGCGAGCCCGTCGCTGCGCAGCCGCTGTGCCCGTGCCAGTGCCTTGTCCGCCGCCGCGGCATCGGATGCCGCCTTGGCGAGGTCGACCCGCGTGGTCGGGCTCGGCGACAACAGCACCACCGCCTGGCCTGTGCCGACATGCGTGCCGACCGGCGCCACGATCCGCGCCACCGTCGCCTC
>JBQCEK010000258.1:0-2846 GCA_051960335.1 Sphingomonas sp. | reverse complement strand
ACACCACCATTGACGGCGGCCTGTTCGGCCAGACGGGACAGCGGCTCGATTTCCTGAAGGACCTGACGCTCAATGCGGGCAGCAATGTCGATGTGACGCTGAAGGGCAAAGCATCGACCAACGAGCTTTTCCATGTGGGCGGCCACCTCACCATCAACGGAACGCTGTCGGTCAACAAGAACAGCACGATCGAACTCGGCCTTTATCGCATCTTCCAGTCGGACAGTCCCCTGACGAATAATGGCTTGGTACTGGCGGGCAACAACCCCAATTACGAACTGCAGATTGTCGCCGGCGACGGTCAGGTCAACCTGATCAATACCGGCGGGCTGACCCTCAATTTCTGGGACGGTGATGCCGGTCCGGGCAGTGACGGGATCATTCAGGGCGGCAATGGCATCTGGAATGACACCAGTAAAAACTGGACCGACAAGGACGGCCAGCTCAACGGCTCCTGGGCCAACGATAATTTCGCGGTCTTCCAGGGCACGGGCGGCACCGTCACCATCGCCAATGGCTTCACGCCGGTCGTCAGCGGCATGCAGTTCTTTGTCGACGGCTACAAGGTCGAGAACGGCACCATCACGCTTGGTGCCCCGGAGAACTGGATCAATGTCGGCGACGGCTCGCTTCAAGGCGTCAATTATGTTGCAACCATCGCTTCGGTGCTCGACGGCCAGAATGGAATGATCAAGGGCGGCTATGGCACGCTCAACCTGACCGGACAGAATACCTATACCGGTGACACCACGGTCAAGGAAGGCACGCTGGAACTGAGCGGCAATGGCAGCATCGATGCACGTTCCGGGATTGTGCTTGCCAGCACCCTATACGACCACGGCCGTCTGCTGATCAACAAGGATGATCCATTCACGCTGAGCAACCAGGTAAGCGGCCTTGGCGATGTGACCAAGGACGGTACCGGCACGACGGTGTTTGCCGCCAACAACACATTCTCCGGCGGGCTCACCGTCAAGGGCGGCACCGCCCAGGCAGGCATTGCCGACAATGCCTTCGGTTCGGGCAATGTGACGGTCAGGGGCGGGGCGAGGCTCGATCTCAACGACTTCAACGAAACGGTCGGCAGCCTGATCGGCGAGACAACGGGCGATGGCAACATCGATCTTGGCTCGGGCACGCTCACCCTCAATCAGAACCTGCATGGCGATTTCTCCGGCACGATCTCCGGCACCGGCGGCCTTACCAAGAATGGCGATGGCGATCTGGTGCTTTATGGCGTGAACACCTATGCGGGTGCGACGAGCGTCAACAGGGGCGATCTGGTGCAGGGCGTTGCTGGCGGCTTCTCGTCTGCTTCCGCCTTTGCGGTGGCAAAAGGCGCTTCGATCCAGCTTGGCGGCTTCGAAACGACGATTGCAGGCCTTGCCAATGGCGGCGATGTCTTCTTCGGCGGCATGGGCGGCACGGTGCTGAACATTGCGGGCGATTATGCCGGCAATGACGGCACGCTGCATATGTCGGCGGTGCTGGGCGACGACGATTCCCTGGCGGACCGGATGAATGTCTCCGGCAATACGTCGGGTACGTCGAAGATCGACATCACCAACCGCAAGGGCTTTGGCGACAAGACGGTCAACGGCATCGAGATCATCAATGTCGGCGGCAATTCGGATGGCCTGTTCACGCTCAATGGCGATTACACCACCAGGGACGGCAAGGCGGGCATCATGACCGACTCCGCCTATGCCTATACGCTGCAGAAGGGTTCCGGCAGCGGCAATGAGGACGGCAACTGGTATCTGGTCAGCCAGTATGAGAAGCCGGATCCCGACTGCCACGACACCGACACCTGCCCCGTCCCGCCGGAACGCTTCAGCCCCGCCGCCCCGGTCTATGAGACCTATAACGCCACGCTGCAGGCGCTGAACAAGCTGCCGACGCTGCAGCAGCGCGTGGGCGAGCGCTATGTCAATGCGGATAACAATGCCAGCGCCAGTGCCAGCACTAATCAGCCCCAGGCCGGCGAGACCGACAGCAAGGCGATCTGGGGCCGCATCGAAGGGGCGCATAACCGCCTGGAGGTCGGCTCGACGGCAGGCACCCTTCACCAGGACATCAACACCGTCATCCTGCAGGCCGGTGTCGACGGCCAGTTCTACGAGGGTGAGAACGGCAGGCTGATTGCCGGCATCACCGGGCAATATGGCAAGGCCCGCTCGAATATCGACAACCGCACCGGTGACGGTTCGGGCTCCATCGACACGCAAGGCTGGGGTCTTGGCGCGACCGCGACCTGGTATGGCAATTCGGGCTTCTATGTCGATGCGCAGGCGCAGGCCAACTGGTATGACAGCGACCTGGGCGTGGATGCGGTCAATCCGACGCTGGCAAACGGCAACAAGGGTTTTGGCTATGCCTTGAGCCTTGAAGCGGGCCAGCGCATTGCGATCGACCAGAACTGGTCGCTGACCCCGCAGGCGCAGCTGATGTTCTCCTCGGTCGACTTCGACACGTTCAAGGACACCTACGGCGCCCGCATCTCCAACCGCGACGGCGACAGCCTGACGGGACGGCTTGGCCTTGCCGCCAGCTATGCCAATGCCTGGAAGGGTGAGGATGGCCTGATGGTCAACACATCCGTCTATGGCATTGCCAATCTCTATCAGGAGTTCCTGGGTGACGCCCGCATGAACTATGCCGGCACGCATATGGCGACCGACAGCGACGGCACCTGGGGCGGGATTGGCGCCGGCGGCACCTATGCCTGGGCCGACAACAAATTCGCCATCTATGGCGAAGGCTCAATCAACACATCCCTCAACCACTTCGCCGACAGCTACGCCATCAAGGGAAACCTCGGCTTCAAGGTCAAGTGGTAGGGCAAC
>JBQCEK010000257.1:0-4976 GCA_051960335.1 Sphingomonas sp. | reverse complement strand
CCGCCCTCAACGCCTCTCCCGCACGATCTCGCAGCCGATTTTGGCGTCGGGGTAAACATCAGCCTTCATCGTCCGCACCTTAATGCGGCGGACGCGGCTATCTTCGAAGCAGAGCGCCGCGATCGCTTCGCACAGCGTTTCCTGCAACGCGAAATGGCGCTCGGCCGCGAGCTTCAGAATGCCATCGCGCAGAAAATCATAGTCGAGCACGGCGTCGATCGCATCGTCGCGCAGCGGCCCGGGATAATCGACGACAAGTTCTACCGAGACGAATACGCGTTGCGGCGATTGCTCGTGCGGGTGAATGCCGAGCCGCATCGTCACCGCCAGCGCATCGAGGATGGTGGTGAACTCAGCCACGGTCGCGCTCGAACATCACGTCGCCGTCGCGCTTCAGGAAGCGCTGGCCGCAATCGACGAACACCGTCTGCCCGGTGATGCTTTGGGCGCTCAGCAGGAATGCGACGGCGCGGCCGATCTCGGCAGGATCGACCCGGCGGCGCAGCAGGTTCTCCCGCGCGACGGCATCGAATTCGGCATCGGTCTGATCGCCGCTCGGCAGCGTCAGCCCCGGCGCAACGGCATTCACGCGCACCCGTGGCGCCAGCGCCTGCGCCAGCATCTCCGTCGCCCCGGCGAGCGCGATCTTGGTGCAGGTGTAGGAGAAGAAATCGGGGTTGAGATTGGCGACCTTTTGATCGAGCAGATTGATCACCGCGCCATCGCGAAGCCCCGGCTGCGCCGCCAGTGCCGAGGCCAGCACCACCGGCGCGCCCAAGTTCACCATCGTCAATCGTCCCAGCAGCGCAAGGTCGACGCTAGGCGGCCGATCGAATTCGAATTGCGAGGCATTGTTGACCAGGCCGTCGATCGTGCCGCCAATCGCCTCGGCCGCAGCCGGGATCAGCGTCGCCACCGCCGCCGCATCGGCGAGATCGGCGGAAACCACCGCGGCACGCCCCCCGCCCGCGACGATCTCGGCGGCCAGCGCTGCGGCGGCGTCATGCGAATCGTGGTGATGGATCACCACGCCGTGCCCCGCCGCCGCGAGCGCACGAACGATCGCCGCGCCGAGCCGCCGGGCGCCGCCCGTCACCAGAACGGTTCGCGCCATGCCGATCAGAATCCCATCAGCGCCAGCACTTCGCGCCGACTCCGCTCGTCGTCGCGAAACACGCCCATCATCCGGCTGGTGACCATCGCCACGCCGGGCGTGCGCACGCCACGCGCCGTCATGCAGGCGTGGCTCGCCTCGATCACCACCGCGACGCCGATCGGGTTCAGCCCCTGCCAGATGCAATCGGCGACCTCTGCGGTCAGCCGTTCCTGCACCTGCAGCCGCCGCGCGTAGGCGTGGAGCACGCGCGCCAGCTTGGAAATGCCGACGACATGATCGCGCGGCAGATAGGCGATGTGCGCCTTGCCGATGATCGGCGCCATATGGTGTTCACAGTGCGACTGGAACGGAATGTCCTTCAGCAGCACGATCTCGTCATAGCCACCCACTTCCTCGAACACGCGCGACAGGTGCCGCGCGGGATCGTCGCCATAGCCCTGGCAATATTCCTTCCACGCCCGCGCGACGCGTTTCGGCGTATCGAGCAGCCCTTCGCGCGTCGGATCGTCCCCCGCCCAGCGGATCAGCGTGCGGATCGCCTGCTCGACGTCTTCAGGCACAGGGATTTTCGACGGCGAAGCGACGAGATCGCCGTCTTCGGGCTGATGGTCTTGAGGTGTCATCCAGTCTCCCTAGCCGGTGAGTCGCGGTGGACGCTACGGCAATCGTTATTTCCACAACCTAAGTTCGATTTTGCAACTGTTTCATTTGAGCAACATCGGCGCAAGCCCGCAGCATTCCTACCTATATCCCATTGACGGGCGCAATTTTAGAACGTTTACTTTGCATACCTGAATCACGAACACCGTTTCAGCCGGCAAAGAACGGCGATCGGGCAGGAGGGGATGTCTACCATGAAGAAGTTCGAACTGCTTGCTGCGTCCGCCATCGCACTGCTTTCGGCGACCCCAGCCCTCGCACAGACAACACCGGCCGAGCCCGCACCCGATGCGGCCGCAACCACGACGGAAGGCACGGCGCAGGACCAGACCAACACGGGTATTCAGGATATCGTCGTCACCGCCGAGCGCCAGTCCGAACGACTGCAGGACGTGCCGATCGCGGTTTCCGCCTTCACGGCACAGAACCTCGAGCAGCAGCAGATCGTCAACCCGGCATCGCTGCAGCAATCGCTGCCCAACGTCAGCTTCACCAAGACGAACTTTACCGGATCGAGCTTCACCATCCGCGGCATCGGCGACCTGTGCACCGGCACGTCGTGCGACAGCGCGACCGCGATCCACGTCAACGACATGCCGCTGGTATCGACTCGCCTGTTCGAAAGCGAGTTCTATGACCTGGAACGGATCGAGGTGCTGCGCGGCCCGCAAGGCACGCTGTTCGGCCGCAACGCGACCTCGGGCGTGGTCAATTTCATCACCGCCAAACCCGATTTCTCCGGAATCCACGCCAGCGGCGAATTCGAATACGGCAATTACGATTCCAAAAAAGCCAAGGCGATGTTCAACCTGCCGTTGGGAAATACCCTCGGCATCCGCGTTGCCGGCCTGTGGCTCAACCGGGACGGCTTCACCCACAACGAATATGACAATAGCGACGTCGATGGCCGCAAACTCTATTCGGTGCGCGGCACGCTTTCCTGGGAACCGGATAGCGACACACGGCTCGACCTGATCGGCTATTATTTCCACGAGCGCGACAATCGCGCGCGCATCCAGAAGCAGCTGTGCCACCGCGATCCGACCGGCATTCTGGGCTGCTTGCCCGATCGCCTGGCGCATGACGTCACCAACGGCAATTCGACGCTGGCCTCGATCCAGAGTTCGAGCGAATTCCTGTCGATCGCGGCAAGCCCCGCGCTGGCAGGGTTCGGACTGGGATCGGTCTATGGCACCGATTTCTTTGCTAATGCGACCAACCCGACGGACAATCGCACGGTCAACGAAGATTTCGACCCGACCTATTATGCCGAAGAGCAGCAATATCAGGCGAAGTTCTTCCACAGCTTCGGCAATGTGGATTTCAACTTCACCGGCGGCTACGCCAGCAACAAGGTCGATTCCCGATCCGACTATACGATGGCGGTTGAAAGCCCGCTGACCAACAATCCCGGCCTCGTGCAGTTGCAGACCGTCGCCAACTTGCCCGGACCGACGTTCAACTTCCTGTTTCCGAACGCTTCCGGCGGCGTCAATCCGTTCACTGGGCTGGCCAACGTGCTGATCCCCAATGGCGCCGGCGGCAACGTCTGCCAATCCGATGCCAGCAAGAATGATGGCGGCGTCTATTCGGTGGCGAGCATCGGCTGCTATCAGCAAAGCCTCGATTTCGATCGGTCGAATGCCGATTACCGCCAATGGTCGGCGGAAGGCCATATCTCCAGCCACTTCGATGGCATGTTCAACTTCCTGCTCGGCGGCATCTATCTGGACGCCAAGACGACGGATAACAGCTATTACGTCAATTCGTTCGGGCTCGATTATGCGTCCGGCCTGCTTGCTGCCGCGGCTGCGGCGAGCGGCGCCGCCCCTCCCGGGCTGGTGTTCGCAACGCCCTTCTACAACAATGATGAAGCGCTGTTCCGACTGAAATCCTACGGTATTTTCGGCGAAACCTATTTCGACTTCAACGACAAGCTGAAGCTGACGCTGGGCCTGCGCTACAATCACGATGACAAATTCCTGAGCGCGCGCACGACCTATCTGGTCGATTCCGCGGGCGCGAACCCGGCACTGCCTTATGGCTCGACCAGTCTTTCGGACGCGCTCAACTACGCCGGCCTCGATTACGACGCCAACAAGCCCGGCATTCAGCCTTATGCCGACGATACGGCAAAATTCTCGCGGCTTACCGGCCGTGCGGTGATCGATTACAAGATCAGCCGGAACAATTTGATCTACGCAAGCTTCTCGCGCGGGTACAAATCGGGCGGCATCAATCCGCCGCTGTCGCCGCTTTTCGCGGTGCCGACGACGTTCAAGCCGGAAAGCATCAACGCCTATGAAATCGGCTCGAAGAACACCTTCCTCGATGGCACGTTGCAGCTGAACCTCACCGGCTTCTATTACGATTATAGCAACCTGCAGCTCGCTCGCATCGTCGCGCGCACCGCCGTCAACGATAACGTCAACGCCAATATCTACGGCATCGAAGCGGAAGCGATCATCAGCCCGGTTCCGGACTTCGTCGTCAATGCGAACTTCAGCTGGCTGCATTCGAAGATCAAGGGCGATACTTATCTCGCCAATCCACGTGACCCGTCTGGTGGGCGATCGGATGCGGTGATCATCAAGGATATAACCAACGCCTCGAACTGCGCTGTCGCGGCGGGCGCTGGAGCGAATGCTGCTAGCGTCAACGCGTTCGTGAATGCCGTAAATGGCGCGGCCTTTGGTCTTCAGCCAACCACGCCCGTTCCTGGCACGAACACGACGGGTGCTTATTCCGTCTGTTCAGTCTTGCAAGAAGTCGCGGCAGGAAACGTTCCGACCGGCGATCCGCTGTACGCGCTTCAGCAGGGTTTGCGCGCTGCGTTCGGCGTGCCGACCGGCGCCTTCCCGTTCGAAGTGCTCGGCTCCGGCGTCGAGGTCAATGTGAAGGGCAATCAGCTACCCCAAGCGCCGACCTACAAGTTCGCCGTCGGCGCGCAATACACCATCCACACCGGGGGCGACTGGACGGTCGTCCCGCGCGTCGATCTCAATTACACCGGCAACAGCTATGCCTCGATCTTCAACCAGCCGATCGATCGCCTGCCCGGCTATGAGGTGGTCAACGCGCAGCTGACGATCAACGGCCCCGACGACAAATGGTATGTCCGCGGTTTCGTGAAGAACCTCACGAACAACGATGCGGTCACCGGCCAATATGTCACCGACCAATCGTCCGGCCTGTTCAC
>JBQCEK010000256.1:0-4522 GCA_051960335.1 Sphingomonas sp. | reverse complement strand
TGCCGGTGAACCCGTCGCGTCGGCCCCGCGCGGCATAATCGGCAAGCCCATCGAAATCGCGGAAATCGGGATAGACCGTCTCGATCGCGGGCACGCCGGCGGCATGCGCGCCGAACAGCGTGAGCGAGCGGGCGAGCTGATAGGGGGCGGTATAGCTGCCGTCCGCCTCGCGCGAGGTGGCGGCGCCGATCGCGGCGGGCAGATCTTCCGCGCCCCAGGTCAGGCCCGCGAGCCGAGGCGTGACGCCGCCATAGCTGCCGAGCGCGAAGATCGCGGCGGGCGTTTCGGTGGCGATCGGCAGGATGGCGACATCGCCGGGCAGCCTGGCGTCGAGCGCCTTCAGTGATGCCGCGCCCTCAGCCTTGGGCAGCACGATGCCGTCGGGGCGCGCGGGCAGGACGGCGGCGAGATCATCGTCGCTGAGACCGCCGTCGAGCGGGTTGATGCGAACGAACAGCGGCACCGCCCGATCGCGCCCGAGGAACGCCGCCCCCGCCGCGCGCGCGGCCGGCTTTGCATCGGGCGCGACGGCGTCTTCCAGATCGAGGATCAGCGCATCCGCGCCCGAGCCAAGCGCCTTTTCCATGCGATCGGGCCGATCGCCGGGCACGAACAGCAGCGATCGCGGCGACGCGCGCATCAGCCGCGCTCGGCGAGTTTGCGTTCCCACGCCAGCGCGTCGCGCACGATCAGATCGAGATCGTCGCGCTTCGGTCGCCACGGCAGCGTGGCGAGGATGCGGCCGTTATCGGCGACCAGCGCATCGGGATCACCCGCCCGCCGGCCTTCGAGGCGACGCTCGATCGCCATGTTGGTCACGCGATCGACCGCATCGAGAACCTCGAGCACCGAATAGCCGCGCCCATAGCCGCAATTCATCGTCAGGTTGCGCTGCGGCTCGGCGATCAGCGCATCGAGTGCGTCGACATGCGCGGCGGCAAGGTCGGACACATGGATGTAATCGCGCACGCCGGTACCATCGGGTGTGGCGAAATCGGTGCCGAAGACGGAGACATGGTCGCGCTTGCCCGTCGCCGCCTCGACCGCGACCTTGATAAGGTGCGTCGCGCCCGCGGTCGACTGGCCCGAGCGCCCCTGCGGATCGGCGCCGGCAACGTTGAAATAGCGGAGCGCGCAATAATTGATCGGGTGTGCAGCGGCGGTGTCCTTCAGCATGATCTCGGTCATCAGCTTGGAGGTGCCATAGGGATTGATCGGCTGCTTCGCGCTGTCTTCGGCAACGGGCACGACTTCGGGAATGCCGTAGGTCGCGGCGGTCGACGAGAAGATGAAATGCTTTACGCCAGCGGCGACCGCGCTTTCGATCAGCGTACGGCTCGCGGCGGTGTTGTTGCGATAATATTTGAGCGGATCGCTGACCGACTCGGGCACCACGACCGATCCGGCGAAGTGCATCACCGCGATCACGTCGCGCTGGCGGATCACGTCGCGGACGCGCGGATCCTCCACAGCCATTTCGACCAGCGTCGCGCGAGGATCGACCGCCCAGGCGAAGCCGGTGACGAGATTGTCCACCACCACCACGTCCCAGCCGGCGTCCAGCAATGCCAGCACCGCATGGCTGCCGATATAGCCGGCGCCGCCGGTGACCATCACGCTGCCCTTGGCCATACGCTTTCCCTTTACCACGACACTGCCTACATCCGTTCTCAAACAAGAGGAGTGTTACAATGGCAAGCGAAACCGCGATTCTGGCGGGCGGCTGCTTCTGGTGCACCGAAGCGGTGTTCAGCGACGTGATCGGCGTCGAAAAGGTCGAAAGCGGCTATATCGGCGGATCGAAGGATCACCCGACCTACAAGGAGGTATGTTCAGGGAGCACCGGCCATGCCGAGGCGATCCGCGTGACCTATGATCCCGATCGGGTGCGCTATGCCGATCTGCTCGACATCTTCTTCGCGACCCACGATCCGACGCAGCTCAACCGGCAGGGCAATGACGTGGGCACGCAATATCGATCGGCGATCTTTCCGCAGGATCAGATGCAGCAGCATGCCGCCCTGGCCGCGATCGAGCGCAACCAGCCGCATTGGCCGGCCCCGATCGTCACCTCGATCGAGCAGGACGACACATGGTGGCCGGCGGAGGACTATCACCAGGAATATTGGGAAGGCGAAGGCCAGCGCAATCCCTATTGCCTGGCGGTGATCCCGCCCAAGCTTCAGAAATTACGCAAGAGTTTCGCCAACCGATCGCGGGCGGTGGGCGAAACCGCCTGACGCGGTTCAGGCGGACGGCACTCCGCCGATCCAGGTGCGGCGAACGGTGAAATCGTCGTCGAGCAGCACCAGATCGGCGGCGAGGCCGGCGGCGATCGCGCCCGTGACGTTGCCGAGGCCGAGGAATGCGGCTGGCGTCGCCGCGGCCATCGCCGAAGCCTGGCGAAGCGATACGCGGGCCTGATCGATCATGTTGGCAACGGCGCCCGCCATCGTCAGCGTCGACCCAGCGAGCACGCCGTCCGCGCTTTTGAGCATATCGCCATCGCGGTGAATCGCGCGGCCCTGAAGCATGAAATCGCCGACCTCGGCGCCGACGCTGGGCATCGCATCGGTGACCAGCATCAGCCGATCCGGGCCCTTCGCGCGAACCGCGACCCGAAGCGTCGCCGGGTGCAGATGATGCCCGTCAACGATGATGCCGGCATAGGTCGAATCGTCCTCAAGCGCGGCGCCGACCAGGCCCGGCGCGCGATTGGCGAGTTGCGACATCGCGTTGAACAAGTGGGTGAAGCCACTGAGCCCGGCATCGATCGCGGCGCGCACCGTTGCATAGTCGGCATCGGAATGGCCCGCGGCGACGATCACCCCCGCCTCGACCAGTCGGGCGACCTGCGCGGGCGTCGCGCATTCGGGGGCAAGCGTCACCAGCGTGCGGCCGCGCCGTGCAGAGGCGAGGAGATCGATGTAATCATCCTCCAGCCGGCGCAGCTTCGACTTCAGATGAATGCCGTGCCGCGCGGGGCTGAGGAACGGACCCTCGACATGCACGCCGAGCACGCCGGGCACCCCCGCTTCGATCGCGGCGTCGACCGCCGCGATGCCGCGTTCGACCACCGACAGATCGTCGCTGATCAGCGTCGGCAGCAGGCCGGTGGTGCCGAAGCGCCGATGCGCCGCGGCGATCGTACGAATCGTCCCGACGCTCGGATCATCGTTGAACAGCTTGCCGCCACCGCCGTTGATTTGCGTATCGATGAAGCCGGGCAGGAGAAGGCGGCCGCCGCAATCCACGATCCGGGCCTCGGCCGGCGGGCTCGACGACACGGCGCGTATATCAGCGCCGTCGATCACCACGCAAACGTCGTCGCGCAGCCCAGAAGGCAGCATCACGCGGGCATTGATCAGTGCGTCCGCCATCAAACCGTCTCGGTAACCTTGGCGAGGTGCGGCGGGCGATCCGGATCGCGGCCGCGCGCGACGGCCAGCGCGTTGGCGAGGCGATAGAAGCTTTCGATCTGCAGCACCGGCGCGATCAGCGGACCGGCATCGAGCACCGGAAGCGCGAGGCCGGGCGCGCCGGGCAATCCGGCGTGGATCAACGCCGCACCGCGTCCCGCAAACTCGGCGGCGAGCTCGGCGACACTCTCGCGGCTTTCGTCCGCCTGGCCGAACAGCAGCACGGGGAAACCATTCTCGACCAGCGCCATCGGCCCATGACGGACCTCGGCCGCGCTGAACGACTCGGCATGGAAGCCGCACGTCTCCTTGATCTTCAGCGCCGCCTCCTGCGCGACGCCGTAGCCGTGGCCGCGTCCGACGACATAGAGATCGGTCGCGGACCGCAGAACCGGGAGCGCCGGCGACCAATCGAGCGCCCAGGCGCGATCGAGCAGATCGGGCAGCGCATCGAGCGCCGCGCCGAGCGCGGAATCCTGCGTCCACGCTGCGACGAGATCGAGCAGTGCGGCCAGGCTGGCGATGAACGACTTGGTGGCGGCGACGCTCTTTTCAGGACCAGCGGCGAGCGGCAGGCAGCAATCCGCCATCGTCGCGAGCGGCGCGCCTTCATCGTTGACCAGTGCGACCAGCATGGCGCCGTGCGCCTTGGCCTGTTCGGCCGCCGCAATCAGATCGGGGCTGCGGCCCGATTGCGAGATCGCCAGCACGACGGTGCCGGCCATATCGGGTACCGCCTCATACACCGACGCGACCGACGGCGAGGCCGAACTGGTCAGCACGCCGGCACGTCGCTCGATCAGATAACGAGCGACCGTGGCGGCATTATCCGAACTGCCGCGCGCCAGCGTGACCACCGCGCGCGGCGGATTGCTGCGCAGCCGGGCACCGAGCGTGGCAAGCGCCGCGGCATTCGCCGGGCGCTGCCGGCGCACCACCGCGCCAGCCTGCGCTGCTTCGCGGAACATCAACGTGTTTTCGGCAGATACGGCGGGCAACATCTTCTCCATTGACGCCTAGCGGGGCGCAACGCTCAACTCGGCGACGAAATCATAAGCGTCGCCGCGATAATAGGATTTGGTGAACTCCACGGTGCGGCCATT
>JBQCEK010000255.1:0-4776 GCA_051960335.1 Sphingomonas sp. | reverse complement strand
GCCGCGATCGGCCATCATCTGCGCCAGCGCCGGCGTGAGCCCGCCGCCGATCACGCCGCCGATGTTGAAGGCCAGGCTGGTGCCGGTATAGCGGACATGCGGCGGGAACAGGCCGGGCAGCCAGGCGCCGAGCGGGCCATAGACGAACCCCATCGCCAGCAACGCGACCGCGAGGAACAGAAAGGCCGCCTCGATCGATCCGCCGCCGAGCAGCGGCGCGATCAGCGCGCCGGAGGCGATCGTGCCGATACAGCCGATCATCAGAACGCGGCTCGGGCTGGTGCGATCGGCCAGCCAGCCGGCGATCAGGATGCCGGCCGCCATGAACAGGATCGCGCCAAGCTGCGCCTGCAGGAACGCCTGCCGAGCATAGCCGAGCGTCGTGGTGCCAAAGCCAAGCGCAAAGGCGGTTGCGATGTAATAGAGCGCGAAACAGGCGACGACGCCCAGCGTGCCGGCGATCGTTCGCCCGAGATGATCGCGCAGCACCGCGCCGATCGGCACGCGCGGCGGCGGCGCTTCCTCCAGTGCGGCGGCGAAGGCGGCGGTTTCGGTGAGCTTGAGCCGCACCCACAGGCCCAGAGCGACCAGAACAGAGCTGGCGAGGAACGGGATCCGCCAGCCCCAATCGTGGAACTGATCGGGCGTCAGCCAGGCGCCGAGCGCGAGGAAGAAGCCGTTGGCGGCGAGGAAGCCGACGGGCGCGCCCAATTGCGGCATCATCCCGTATCGCGCGCGCCAGCCGGGCGGCGCGTTCTCGACCGCGAGCAGCGCGGCGCCGCTCCATTCGCCGCCGAGCCCGACGCCCTGGCCGAACCGCAGCAGGCACAGCAGGGCGGGAGCGATCCAGCCGACCATCGCATAGGTCGGCAAGAGCGCGATCGCGGCGGTCGACAGGCCCATCAGCAGCAGCGAGGCGACGAGCGTCGATTTGCGCCCGATGCGATCGCCGAAATGGCCGAACAGCGCGCCGCCGATCGGCCGCGCGAGGAAGGCAAGGCCGAAGCTGGCATAAGAGGCGAGCAATTGCGCCGAGGCCGAGCTTGCCGGGAAGAACAGCGGGCCGAACACCAGGCTGGCGGCGGTCGCATAAATGTAGAAATCGTAGAATTCGACCGACGTGCCGACCAGGCTGGCGATCAGGATACGCGCGGTCTTTGTGCGGTTCGCCATGATGCCCCCGTTTGCGGCGCGCTTCTTGGCCTGCTCGATCCGGCGCGTCAATCAGCGGGCAGGGAAGCGGGCGGCCAGACCGTTTTGCCGGGTTGTGGCGGATTATGCGGACATCTGGCGATATTGACCGGATTTGTGGGCGCATTAGTGAAGAAAGATGTATAAAAACAAATATATAAGTGTTTGGCATCATTAATGCACTACTGCGGCAGTCGCACCGATGCGACCGCCTTAGGAAGGATAGAATGATGACGATGATCCGCCTTTTCGCCGCTGGCGCCTCGCTCGCAGGAGGGGCCGCGTTGCTGATGGCCGCGACCGCGCCAGCGTTCGCCGCCGGCCGCGCGACGCCGAACAACGATTCCTCGAAGCAGGAATATACCGTCAAGCACGATGCCAGCGGCAAGACCATCTATTGCGCGACCGTACCGCCTGTCACCGGCTCGCGGATTTCGCAGCAAGTCTGCAAGACCGCGAAGGAATGGAAGCGCGACGGCGTCCAGCTGGACGTTCAGTGACACGCCCCGGCGGGTCGTGGCGGATCGCCGCCGCGGCTCGTCGATCGGCTCATTGCCGCATCCAGCGTCGCCAGGCCGGCGGCGCTGGCATCGGCACAGGAGCGACCGGCAGATCGATCGGATAGCCGAGCGCGCCGAGATCGGCATTCATCCGCGCCGCCAGCCAGCGATTGCTTTCCCAGAAGCGCTGACCGATCCAATCGAGCGTCTGATGCGAGAAATAGCGATCGGCATGCGGCCGGGGACCAAGCGGCAAGCGGTTGGCCTGATTTAACAGCGCCTTCCGCACGGTATACCAATAGGGCAGGTGGATGAGCGTGCGCTTGTCGGGCACCGAGCGATAGGTGAACAGGTTGGCGAAACGCGCCAGCGGCAACAGCGCGCGGCGATAGGAATCGTTGACGCGGCGCGTGTCGAGCGGCTGATCGTCGAGCGCCAGATCGAGTTCGGCGCACAGCCTTGCCAGCGTCGCCTTGCGATCACGCGCCAGCATTTCATACGCGAACAGATGCACGCGATCGCGGCCGAACAGCGAATCATATGTCTCGATCAGCCCGCGATAATCGAGCTGCGAGAAATCGAAGCGCGGAACCATGAAGGGCCGCGACTTGCCGACGTTGCGATAGGTTTCGGGAAACAGATACCGCGCCGCCGATCCCGTGCCCCCTTCGCGGACATATTGCGCATACCAGGACAGGGCGGCCTTGTGCTGCGCGCGCACGAAGATGACGATCCTCGCCTCGGGCGCGACGCTGGCGATGCGCGCCGCCACCGCCTTGGCGGCATAGCCGGCGGGAAGGCCGATATGGAGCGTGCCCGACAGATCCTCTTCGCAGATCAGCGGCGGGCGCGCGTGATCGTCGAACCCAAGCGCGGCGCGGGCGGCGACGGGATCGAAACCGAACGCCGTCCCGCCCAGCAAGGTATCGCGAACCAGCCGACGATCGGCAACGTAACGATGGCTGATCGCGCGCGGATAGACCGACGCCTGAAGCCAGGAAGTGGCGGTCTTGTGAAAGCCGATGTGGATGATTGGCGCAGCGATCGCTTTCGTCTCCCCGTGTCAGCCGTTCCTAATCAAAGCGCTTTCTCATAGACTTGATACACTTTGTTGACATGGCTTTCGATCGTTTCGGCGATCGAGCGCATGCCCTGGTTGTCATCGAGGATCCAGCCGATCTCGCCGCGGCTCGCGCCGTAGCGCGTGACGGCGGCGCGCCGGATATATTCGATCATCATGAAGGCGAGCTGGCTCGCCATGCGCGACGATTGCAGATCCTTGACGACGCCCATCAACGGCACGCGCATCGTGCGAACCTTGGGGCGGCGCAGCCACAGCAGCAGCTTCGCCCAGCCGAAGGGGAGCAGATTGCCCTTCAGCGGCGCGATCGCCTCGTTGAGATCGGGCAGCGTGATCATGAAGGCGACGGGCTTGCCGTCCAGTTCGGCAATCCGGATGAGATCATTGAACACGATCGGCTTCAGCTTGACGACGACATCGTCGATCTCGGGCTCGGTGAGCGGCACGAAGCCCCAATTGTCGCTCCAGGCGTCGTTCAGGATGGCGAGGATGATCGCCGCTTCTTCCTTGAACTTCGACTTATCGACCTCGCGAACCACGATCCGCGGATTGCGCTCGCCCGACTGGATGATCCGCTTCACGATCGGCGGAAATTCCTGGGTGATATCGAGCTCGTAGGTCATCAGCTGCTTGACCGGCCGATAGCCCGCGCCTTCGATCCAGCCGCGATATTCGGGCTTGGCATGGCCCATCATTACCGTCGGCGGGTGATCATAGCCTTCGATCAGCAACCCCGGCTCTTCCCAGATCGACATGCTTACCGGGCCGATCACGCGGTTCATGCCCTGATCGCGCAACCAGGCTTCAGCGGTGGCGATCAGCGTATCGGCGATCCCCTTGTCCTCCGCGTCGAACAGGCCGAACTGGCCGCAGCCGGGACCGAAGCCCCGATCGGCGGGCATGTCGAGCGCGAGCGTATCGATATGCGCGGAGATCCGGCCGACCACGCGCCCGCCGCGCTCGGCAAGGAACAATTGCGCCTTGGCGTGGCTGAACCAGCCGTTCTTTTCCGGCGTGATCAGTCCCAGCGCCTCCGATTTCAGCGGCGGCACCCAATTGGGATCATCGGCGTAAAGACGGAACGGCAAATCGACGAAGGCCTTGCGATCGGCCTTGGTTTTCACGGGGCGGATGGTGATGTCGGCGGCCAAGTCGCGGCTCCTCATGGGGGGAGGCGCTGCACTCTCGCGCGGACCGCGGCATGTCAAGCGCTTCGCACGGCGGTAATGCCGCCGACCTGTAAATGCCACCATATCGCCATTATCTACCGGCAATGGGACCCGTTATGGAAAGCTCGCTTCGCCTCGATCGCGCCAATCGCACGGCCGCATCCACGCCGCCGAGCGCGTTGCACACCATCGCCGACGACAAGGCGATGCTGCGCGCCGCGGCGGATTTGACTCGCGACCTCAACAGCGCACGGCCGGCGATCTATTGGGCCGATCTGATCGCGTCGGCGGCGGTCGGCTATGCGGCGTTGGCCGTCGCATTCGCCGTGCAGCCGCTGGGATGGACGATCGTTGCCGGCGTCGTCGCCGTGCTGGCGCTGTACCGCGCGGGAAGCTTCATCCACGAGCTGACGCACATCAAGCATAGCGCGCTACCCGGCTTTCGTTTCGGCTGGAACGCGCTGGTCGGCGTGCCGATGCTGGTGCCCTCGTTCATGTATGAAGGCGTGCATAATCTTCATCACGCACGGACGCGCTATGGCACCGCCGATGATCCCGAATATCTGCCGCTTGCGCTGATGAAGCCGTGGAGCCTGCCGCTGTTCATCGTCGTTTCGCTGCTCGCGCCGATCGCCCTGCTGTTCCGTTTCGCCGTGCTGTCGCCGCTGTCGGCGCTGTTCCCGAAACTTCGCACGGCGGTCGTCGAGCGTTATTCGGCGCTGTCGATCAATCCCGCGTTCCGCCGCCGTCCGCCCGAAGGGGCGTTCAAGGCGCAATGGCGCCGGATCGAGATCGCTGCCAGCCTGTGGGGCATCGCGCTGATTGCGCTGGTCGC
>JBQCEK010000254.1:0-5925 GCA_051960335.1 Sphingomonas sp. | reverse complement strand
GGCTGGTTCCAGTCCTCGCTGCTCGAAGCCTGCGGCACCCGCGGCCGGGCACCCTATGACGCCGTCCTCACCCACGGCTTCGCGCTCGACGGGCAGGGGCGCAAGATGTCGAAGAGCCTCGGCAATGTCGTCGATCCCCTGAAGGTCATCCAGGAATCGGGCGCCGACATTCTGCGCATGTGGGTCTCCTCGACCGATTATTTCGAGGACGTCCGCATCGGTAAGGAGGTGCTCGGCACCGCCTCCGACGCCTATCGCAAGCTGCGCAATACCTTCCGCTATCTGCTCGGCGCGCTCGACGGGTTCAGCGACGCCGAGAAGGTCGATACGCACCACATGCCCGAGCTGGAGCTTTATGTGCTCCACCGGCTCGGCATGATCGACGTCGAATTGCGCCAGGCGGCGGAGGATTTCGAGTTCAACCGCTACATGCGGCTGCTCACCGATTTCGCGCAGGACGATCTTTCGGCCTTCTATTTCGATATCCGCAAGGACAGCCTCTATTGCGACGCGGCGGACGATCCGCGCCGCCGCGCCTGCCGCACGGTGATGGACATCCTGTTCCACGCGCTGGTGCGTTATGCCGCGCCGGTGCTCGTCTTCACCGCCGAGGAAGTTTGGCAGACGCGCTTCCCGAGCGAGGATGGATCGGTGCATTTCCTCGAATGGCCCGAGCTGCCGGCGCTGCCCGGCGACGACGCGATCAGCACCAACTGGTCCGACGTGCGCCGGCTTCGCGAGGCGGTGACCGAGGCGATCGAGCCGCTGCGCCGCGAAAAGGTGATCCGATCGAGCCTGGAGGCCGAAGTGACGGTGCCGGATCTGCCGCTCGACGCGGGCATGCTTGCCGAGGTATTCATCGTCGCGAAAGTCTCGAAAGGGGATGAGATCGCGGTGAAACGCACCGATTATCACAAATGCGGGCGCTGCTGGCGGCTGCTCCCCGAAGTGACAACGGACGGCGATCTGTGTGATCGCTGCGCGGCGGTGGTGGCCTGATGCCCCGGCTACGCATCATCGGCTTCGCCACGGCCGGCGCGGTCTTCCTGCTCGATCAGGCGATCAAATGGCTCGTCACAGGCCCGATGCAGCTCGATTACGAGGGCGCGGTTCGCGAAATCTTGCCGATCTTCAACCTGCGTTTCGTCGCCAATATCGGCGTGTCGCTCGGGCTGCTGCAGGCGAACAGCCTCGTGAGCCGCTGGGCGCTCGTTGCGTTGACAGCGGTGATCGCGATCGGCGTGACGGTGTGGCTGCTTCGGGAGCGCAACCGCGCGGACGTGATCGCGCTCGGTTGCGTTCTCGGCGGGGCGCTCGGCAATATCGTGGATCGCGTGCGCCTGGGCTTCGTGGTTGACTATGCCGATCTGCATTTCGGCGAGTGGCGACCGTTTTTGGTCTTCAATCTCGGCGATGCGGCGATTACGATAGGCGTTCTGATCCTTCTGATCCGCGCATGGCTGATGCGCGACAAGCCGAAGGCGCCGCGAGCTTCTGTGGAGAATATCAATGCGTAAGATGGTGCCGATCGCCTTGGGGCTTGGCCTCGCCGTGTGTCTGGCGGGCTGTGCAGGCAGCAAGGGGCTGACTGGCGGACCCGACGAATTCGAGGTCGCGCGTGAGGCGCCGCTGGTGATTCCGCCCGATTTCGCGCTGAAGCCGCCGCAGCCGGGTGCCGCGCGGCCGCAGGATGTCGATCCGGGCACGCAGGCGCTTGCCGCGATGTTCGGCGGCCCGGCGCCGCGTAGCGCAAGCGAAACGGCGACGCTGGGCGCGGCCGGCAACGACAAGGCCGAACCGGGCATCCGATCGGCGGTCGGCGATCCGCAGACGACGGTCGTGGACATGGGCTCCACCACCCGCGACGTCGAAGCCGCGCCTGCCGGCGACGGCCAGGAAGCCAGCACCTCGGCTCAATAACGGGCGCGATCAGGCATTGGCGCGATCCTCGCCCGTGCCTGTCGCACGCGCGCCAGTTCGGCGCCCCGCGCGAATGAGCGCTGCCGGGATTCCTTGCAGCGATTGATGGTCGCGCGAGTCGCGGCTGTCGCATCTCCTATCCGAGTGTCGGAGATAGAAGCGTGATCGCGGTCGATCGCGTGACCCCCTTGCGCGCCCCGCGTTTGCGGCTAGGCTCGCGCCCATCATAACCGTCGGCGCGCCTTGCGCCGTTCCACGGGGGATCACTTAATGATTTTTGGGCGCGTAAAGCCTCTCGACGCCATTCTGGCGACCGCTGAAAAGAAGGGATTGCATCGATCGCTCGGCGCCTTCCAGCTCACCATGCTGGGCGTCGGCGCGGTGATCGGCACCGGTATTTTCGTTCTCACCGCCGAAGCCGCACAGAAGGCCGGCCCCGGCATGATGATCAGCTTCGTGATCGCCGGCTTCGTCTGCGCAGTCGCCGCTTTATGCTATTCCGAGCTGGCCTCGATGGTGCCTGTCGCAGGCTCCGCCTACACTTATACCTATGCCGTGATGGGCGAATTGCTCGCCTGGATGGTCGGCTGGGCGCTGATCCTCGAATATGCTGTCGGCGCAAGCGCGGTCGCGGTTGGCTGGTCGGGCTATTTCGTCGGGTTCATGGACCACACGTTCGGCATCACGATACCGCAATGGCTGGCGGTAGGGCCGAGCCAGGGCGGTTTCATCAACCTGCCGGCAGTGGTGATCTCCGGCCTCGTCACCTGGCTGCTGATGATTGGCACGACCGAGAGTGCGCGAGTCAACGCCATCCTCGTCTCCATCAAGGTCGCCGCGCTGACCCTGTTCATCGCGCTGACGCTGCCGGTATTGCGGACCGAGCAGTTCACCCCGTTCCTGCCGAATGGCTGGGGGACGATTGGCGTGGTCGGCGCGGCGTCGTCGATCTTCTTCGCCTATGTCGGTTTCGATGCCGTTTCGACTGCCGCCGAGGAGACCAAGAACCCGCAACGCAACGTGCCGATCGGCCTGATCGGTAGCCTGTTGATCTGCACCGTCTTCTACCTTCTGGTGTCGGCCGGCGCGATCGGCACGATCGGCGCGGAGCCCGTTCGCGGCCTGGCTGGCGAGATTCTCGCGCCCGGTTCGCCCGCCCTTGCTCAACGCTGCGCACAGATCGTCGCCTCGGGCGTCACCGAGCCGCTGGCGTGCAGCCATGAGGCGCTGGCGCACGTCCTGCGCTTCGTCGGCTGGACCAAGATCGGCAACCTGATGGGCCTCGCGGCGTTTGTCGCGCTGCCGTCGGTCGTGCTGATGATGATGTTCGGCCAGACCCGCGTGTTCTTCGTGATGGCGCGCGACGGGCTGCTGCCGGCCAAGCTGGCAAGCGTCCACCCGAAATGGCATACGCCGCACGTCGTCACCGCCTTTACCGGCATCGTCGTCACGCTGGCGGCGGCATTCCTGCCGGTGGGTCAGCTTGCGGACTATTCGAACTCGGGAACGCTGTTCGCCTTCGCGATGGTCGGTGTGTCGGTGCTGGTGCTGCGCAAGACCGATCCGGGTCGTCACCGGCCATTCCGCACGCCGTTGGTCTGGATCGTCGCACCATTGGCAATTGCCGGATGCATTGCGCTGTATCTGTTCCTGCCGCTGCTCGCGCAGCTCGTGCTGTTCGTCTGGGGTGCGATCGGCCTGCTGGTCTATTTCGGCTACAGTCGATCGCGCAGCCATGTTGGGCGGGGTATCATCGATGTGGATGACGATCCCAACCTGCAACCGGAGCTGGCCAAACCGATCGACCGCTGAGCCCCACATGAAAAAGGGGCCGCGAGCACACCGCTCGCGGCCCCTTTTTGTATGAGAGCCGGGCCGGCTCGTTCAGATCAAAAGGCTCACCCCAGTTTCTTGGCGATCAGCGCCTTCATGTCGCATTGCGGGCGGGCCCCGACATGGCTGATGATCTCGCCCGCGCAGATCGCGCCCATGCGGAGCGAGGTTTCGAGATCCTTGCCCTGGGCTTGGCCATGCAGGAAGCCCGCCGCGAACAGATCGCCCGCGCCGGTGGTATCGACGACGCGCTCGATCGGCTCGGCCTCAACCGAAACATGGCGCTCACCCTGCACCGCCATCGCGCCCTTTTCGCTGCGCGTCGCGACCAGCGTGCCGACCTGCGGCGCGATTGTATCGACCGCGCCTTGCCAATCCTCGGTCTCGGCAAGCGCGAGCAACTCGTTTTCGTTCGCAAACAGAATGTCGATCATTCCGTCAGCGATCAGCTTGCGGAAATCGTCGCCGTGGCGCGAGATGCAGAACACGTCCGAAAGCGTGAAGGCGACCTTGCGCCCGGCCTTGCGCGCGACCTCGATCGCGGCGCGCATCGCGGCGCGCGGCTCTTCCGGATCCCACAGATAGCCTTCGAGATAGAGGATCGCGCCCGATGCGATCAGATCGAGGTCGAGCGCGCTTTCGGGCAGGAATTGCGACGCGCCGAGGAAGGTGTTCATGGTCCGCTGCCCATCGGGCGTGACGAAGATCAGGCAGCGCGCGGTGGTGGGATCACCGGCGCGCGCCGCGGTATCGAAATGGATGCCGAGCGATCGGATATCGTGCGCGAAGATCTGGCCGAGCTCGTCGTCGGCGACCTGGCCGATGACGCCGCAGGTGCCGCCCAACGCAGCGATCCCGGCAACGGTATTCGCCGCCGATCCGCCCGAAACCTCCTGCCCCGGCCCCATCTTGGCATAGAGCGCGTCGGCATCTTCCGGCGAGAACATCAGCTGCATCGAGCCCTTGGTCATGCCTTCCTGAACGATGAAGGCATCGTCGGCCTGGGAAAGGACATCGACGATCGCGTTGCCGATCGCAACGACATCAAAACGGGCAGTGGTCACGCAATTCTCCTGGCGGGTCTCGGAAAAGCAAGGGCGGCCGCATGGCCGGATGCCGTCGCCCTAGAGCCCATCAGCGGCCCTTGCAACCAAGCCCGGCCGCACCGCGCATGCGGCACGCGGCCTTGCGGCCTCCCTCTCGGCAAGGCAGGAGGATACAATGAAACGCGCCTTCCTTGCGGGCGGAATCGCCCTGTCTCTCGCCGGTTGCGTCAGCGGCCCCGCCGTTCGTCCGACCGCGGTGCCCAAACCGGCCGCCACGCCCTATACGACGATCGGCCTGGAGCGTGTGATGGGCCAGACCGCGCCGTCACTGATCCGCCTGTTCGGCCAACCCGACGCTGACGTTCGCGAAGGCGATGCGCGCAAGTTACAGTTTCAGGGGCCGATCTGCGTGCTCGACACCTACCTCTACCCCAAGGACGGGAAGGCGCCGGTCGTCACCTATGTCGATGCGCGCCAGCCCGATGGCCGCGCAATCGACCGCGCGAGCTGCGTCGCCGCGCTCACGCGGCGCGAGGGCGGGAAATAGCGGATCGCGCTAAAGAACGAAACGGCTGAGATCGGTGTTGCGCGCCACCTCGGCCAGTTGACCATCGACATAGGCGGCGTCGATCGTCAACGTGTTGCCCGCGCGGTCCTCAGCATCGAAGCTGATGTCCTCCAACAGCTTTTCCATCACCGTCTGCAATCGCCGCGCGCCGATATTCTCGACCTCGCCGTTCACCTCTGCCGCGATCCGCGCAACCGCCCGGATACCATCGTCGGTGAAGCTGATCTCGACGCCTTCGGTGCCGATCAGCGCCTTATATTGCTGTGGCAGAGAGGCCGCCGTATCGCTGAGGATCGACACGAAATCGGCTTCGGTCAGCGCTTTCAGCTCAACCCGGATCGGCAGGCGCCCCTGTAATTCGGGCAGCAGATCGCTCGGCTTGGCGACATGGAACGCGCCGCTCGCGATGAACAGGATATGGTCGGTCTTCATCGGGCCGTATTTGGTCGAAACCGTGGTGCCCTCGATCAGCGGGAGCAGATCGCGCTGAACACCCTCGCGGCTCACCGAACCGCCGCGCACGTCGCTGACGGCGATCTTGTCGATCTCGTCGAGGAA
>JBQCEK010000253.1:0-5908 GCA_051960335.1 Sphingomonas sp. | reverse complement strand
GCAAGCGCGGGCTGATCTTCGTCGGCATCGACGTGATCGGGGGCAAGTGGCTCACCGAAATCAACGTCACCTCGCCTACCGGAATCGTAGCGATCGACAGGTTCAACGGCACCGATACTGCGGGCATGATCTGGGACGCGATCGAGCGACGGGCCCCAACGCGCGGCTGACGCGTTGAGCGCCTCCAATGACCGAGTTCATCCTCCACCTGATCGAAAGCGCCGGTTATTGGGGCATCGCGCTGCTGATGGCGCTCGAGAACGTCTTTCCGCCGATTCCTTCGGAAGTAATCATGGGATTCGGCGGAATCGCCGTGGCGCATGGGAGAATGGAGTTCCCCTTGCTGCTCGCCGCCGGCACCGCGGGCTCGGTCGCGGGCAATTACGCCTGGTATCTGGTCGGCCGCACGCTGGGGCTCGAACGGCTGAAGCCGCTGGTCGATCGCTGGGGCCGATGGCTGACGATCGAATGGCGCGATCTCGAAAAGCTCAACACCTTTTTCGATGCGCATGGCGGGAAAACGGTGCTGATCTTCCGCATCCTGCCAACCTTTCGCACGATGATTTCGCTGCCTGCCGGGCTCACGCGCATGCCGCAGTGGAAGTTCCTGCTGATGACGGCGATCGGAACGGGCATCTGGAACACGATCTGCACCGCGTTTGGCTATTGGCTGGGATTGCGCTTCACCACGCTGGAAAAATTTACCGGGCCGGCGGCGATTGCGATCTTCGTCCTGATCGCGCTCGGCTATCTCTACCGCGTCCTCACTTGGAAGCCGCGCGATTAGGCGCGGGGGTGCGCGGCGCGATAAACGTCCATCAAATGCGCGGCATCGACGGCGGTGTAGATCTGCGTCGAGCTGAGGCTGGCGTGGCCGAGCAATTCCTGCAGCGACCGCAAATCAGCGCCGCGCCCCAGCAGATGCGTGGCGAAGCTATGGCGAAGCGCGTGCGGCGTCGTGCGCTCGCCAAGCCCCAGCCCGGCGCGAGCGGCGCGAACCGCGCGGCGGATGAGCGCGGGGGAAAGCGGACCGCCCTTGACCCCGCGAAAGAGCGCTTCTCCGCGCTTGATCGGCCACGGGCATTGCGCGACATAAGCGTCGATCGCCTCCCTGACCTGCGGCAAGAGCGGCACGATGCGTGTCTTGTCGCGCTTCCCGGTGACGGCGATCGTCTCGCCAAGCGGCAGCACCGCGCCCGTCAAGCCCACCGCTTCACCGATCCGCAAGCCAGCGCCGTAGAGCAACAAGAGCACGGCCCAATCGCGGGCGCCAATCCAGGGCTCGGTAGCGCTTTCCGCGACATCCTCGGCAAGCGCGACCGCCTCATCGGGTGAAATCGGGCGCGGCACGCCCTTCTTCACACGCGGCCCCTTCAGCTTGGGCGCGGCGGCTTCCCCCGTGGCGAAGGCCAGGAATCCCCGCACGGCCGAAAGCTCGCGCGCCGCCGATGCGTTGCTCAACCCCTGCCCGCGACGAAAGGCGAGGTAGGCCCGCAGATCGGCAGCCGTCATCGATGCGAGCCTTGCCGGGCCCGGCAATTCGCCCCAGTGCGCCGTGAGAAAGGACAGCAGCCGCGCGGCCGTCGCCTGATAGGCGCGAACGGTATGCGCCGAACGCCGCCGATCGCGCGCAAGGTGGCGGGCGAAAGCGGCAGTGAGCCCGGTCTCGTCCATCGCCGGCGCGATCAGGCGCGCGCGATCAGCACGCGGACGCTGGGCGCCTTCATCCCCGAAATGTGAAGCGCGTACCGACCGCGCCGAAGCCGGAAATCGACGATCTTGTGGATACCCGAGCAGCGCGGCCCGTGGCCGTGCGCGACGGCCGGCAGCACCGTCGGCCCGGCGACGACATCGATCCACGCTCCGTCGGAAAGCGCGACGCGATACGTGCCCTCGTCCTCCACCTCGAACGGGACGAGCATCGCTCGGCCGGCGCGAGCCACCTCTTCATCGGTCAACCCGTGGACCGTTCCCGGATCTGCGCCGGGAACGACGAACGCCTTGCCGATCGCCGGCCCGGCGGTCGTCTCGCGCCACCCCGCAAGCCCCGCCGGAAGCGCGACTTCCGTTGCGGGACACGGCTGCACGGCAGTCGGCGCGGCTTGGGCAATGATCATGGCGATCGGCAACAGCATTCAGGGTCTCCTTGGGCCTCCGATACTATCGCATCGAATACCGAACCGATAGGCGCGGTTTTCGTCGGCGATGGAATCGCCCATATGGAAGCGCAATGCCTTCCTCCCGCGCCCGCGTCCTCGTCATGAACTCCGCCCTCGGCCCGCTCGATTATCGGGTGCCGCACGGCATGGAGGTCGAGCCCGGCTCGATCGTCGTCGCGCCGCTCGGGCCGCGCCAGCTGATCGGCGTGGTTTGGGAACCAGAGCGGATGCCGTCCGACGCCGAGGTCGGCGACAATCGGCTGCGCAACTTGATCGACGTGCTGCCCGCGCCGCCGCTTCGCGCGCCGCTGCGCCGGCTGATCGAGTGGACCGCGGATTACTACCTCGCCCCGCCCGCCGCGGTGGCGCGGATGGCGCTCGCTTCGACCTCGGCGCTCGAAGGCGGTCGGACGATCACCGAATATCGCGCGACCGGCACGCTCCCCGATCGCATGACCCCGCAGCGCACCCAGGCGCTGGAAACGATCGGCGAACGTCAGGGGCTGATTCGCGAACTCGCGCTTGCCGCCGACGTCTCGGATGCGGTGATCAGGGGTCTGGTCAAAGTGGGCGCGTTGGAGGCGGTCGAGGTCGATATCGACAGCCCGTTCCCACGCCCCGATCCCGGTCACGCCGCGCCCGAGCTCTCCGCCGACCAGCAACTCGCCGCCGACGCCCTCACCGCCTCGACCCGCGCCGGGCTGTTCCAGCCTTATCTGCTCGACGGCGTCACCGGATCGGGCAAGACCGAGGTCTATTTCGAGGCGGTCGCAGCGGCGATCGCGGCGGGCAAGCAGACGCTCGTGCTGCTCCCCGAAATCGCGCTGACCGAGCCGTTCCTCAAGCGCTTCACCGCGCGCTTCGGCTGCGAGCCGGTCGCGTGGCACTCCGGCCTGCGTCAGTCGCAGCGCAGGCGGGCATGGCGACAGATTGCCGAGGGGCAGGCGCTGGTGACGGTCGGCGCGCGATCGGCGCTGTTCCTGCCTTACGCAAACCTCGGCCTGATCGTCGTCGACGAGGCGCACGAAACCAGTTTCAAGCAGGAGGACGGCGTCCATTATCACGCGCGCGACGTCGCGGTGATGCGCGGGCTGTTCGAGAAATGCCCGGTGGTGCTCGCCTCGGCGACCCCGGCGATCGAGACGCGCCAGCAGGTCGAGATCGGCCGCTATGCCGAACTCAAGCTCCCCGGCCGCTACGGCGTCGCGGAAATGCCGACGATCGAAGCGATCGACCTGATCGCCGAGCCGCCCGAGCGCGGCCGCTGGATCGCCCCCAAGCTGGTCCGCGCGATCGACGAGACCCTGGGTCGCCGCGAACAGGTGCTGCTATTCCTCAACCGGCGCGGTTATGCGCCGCTGACGCTGTGCCGCACCTGCGGCCACCGTTTCCAATGTCCGAATTGCACGGCGTGGATGGTCGAACATCGGCTGGTCCGCCGCCTCGCTTGCCATCATTGCGGGCATATCGAGCCGGTGCCGCGCGTCTGCCCCGAATGCCAGAACGAGGATACGCTCGTCGCCTGCGGCCCCGGCGTGGAGCGCATCGCCGACGAAGCCGCGGCTTTGTGGCCCGACGCCAAGACCGCGATCGTCACGTCCGACACAATCTGGTCCCCCGCCAAGGCCGCCGAGTTCGTCCACCGCATGGAGGCGGGCGACATCGATGTGGTCATCGGCACGCAATTGGTGACCAAAGGCTATCACTTCCCCAACCTCACCCTGGTCGGCGTGATCGACGCCGATCTCGGCCTCGAAGGCGGCGACCTGCGCGCGGCCGAGCGCACCTTCCATCAGATCATGCAGGTTTCCGGCCGCGCCGGCCGCGGCGAGAAGCCGGGGACGGTCTATATCCAGACGCACAGCCCGTCAGCCGCGGTGATGCGGGCATTGGTCAGCGGCGACGCCGACTCCTTCTACGCCGCCGAGACCGAGGCCCGCCGCGAGGCCGACGCGCCGCCGTTCGGCCGCTACGCCGCGATCGTCATCTCCTCGGAAGACAAGGACGCCGCGCACGCCGCCGCGACGCTGATCGGCCGCACCGCGCCGCGCGTCGAGGGGATGCACGTCTACGGCCCCGCCCCCGCCCCGCTCGCCATGCTGCGCGGCCGCCACCGCTTCCGCCTGCTCGTCCACGCCCGCCGCGCGCTCGACGTTCAGGACGTGATCCGCGACTGGCTCGGCAAGCTCGACTGGCCGAGCAAGGTGCGCGTCGCGGTGGATGTCGATCCGTATAGTTTTTTGTGACGCCAATGCCTTGCGCAGCCGTGCGATTTTCCCGACACAGTCGCATCAGTTCGGGGAGGTTCGCAAATGAAAGCATCATTCAAGGCCGTTATCCTGGCGGCTGCCTTCAGCGCCGCGCCCGCGCTGGCGCAGCAGCCTGCGCGGGAGACGATCCGGGTGACGCTGGGCGGCGGGATCAACGGCGTGCAGTCGGGCCGAATCCTCGTTTTCGCCAAGAAGGTCGATCCGTCCGCCAAGGCGCCGGATGAGGTCGATACCTCCCCCTTCGAGCCGACCGGCACTGCGATCGCCGCGCGCGACACCTGGTCGCTGAGGCCCGGTGAGGTCGCCACGGTCGATGGCGATACCGATAGTTTTCCGAGCGCGTTCAATAAGCTTCCGGCTGGCACCTATGCCTTCCAGGCGGTGCTCGATCGCAACCATGATTACAATTACGGTGGGCGCGGCGCAGGCGATTTCGTCTCCCCGGTGGTCGAGGCGACACTGCCCGGCCCGATCCCGACGCTGACGCTATCGACAATCGACCAGTCGGACTGGCTGAAGGGGCGGATCGCGCATTTGTCCGATGCCGAGCGCCCTGCGATGGAAGCCGCACTGGCGAAGCTGAAGCGAGTCGATTTCGTCAGCCCCACCCTGTCGGCATTCTGGGGCCGGCCAATGCACAACTCCGGCTGGGTCGCCTTGCCGCCCGGCTATGGCGCGCCGGGCAAGACCTTTCCGATCGTCTATATGACGCACGGGTTCGGTGGGCCGGACGGATATCAGAAATTCTCCACGGCCCAGATCGAGCAGCAGATGAGCACCGGCGATTTGCCGCCGATGATCTGGATCTATCTCAATCAAGGCACGACACGCGGCACGCACGAATTTGCCGACTCGGTGAATAACGGGCCGTGGGGCGAAGCGCTGACGACCGAATTCATTCCGTGGATCGACAAGCATTACGCGACCGACGGCAAGCCATCGTCACGCTTCCTGACCGGCCATTCTTCGGGCGGCTGGGCAACCCTGTGGCTGCAGGTGCGCTATCCCAAGGTGTTCGGCGGATCGTGGCCGACCTCGCCCGATCCCAGCGATTTCCACAATTTCACCAATATCGATATCTACGCGCCTGGCGCGAATGCCTATCGCGACGCGCAGGGCAAGCCGATCCCGCTGGTTCGCGATCATGGCAAACTCGTCGCCACGCTGGAGCAGTTTGCCAGGATGGAGCGCGTGCTTGGCCCCTATGGCGGGCAATTCTCCTCGTTCAACTGGGTTTTCTCGCCCAAGGGGCCTGACGGACGGCCGCTGCCGCTATTCGATTTCGCGACCGGCGATGTCGATCCCAAGGTCGCGGCTTACTGGCGCGATCATTATGATATCGCGCATCGCATTCGCAGCGATTGGCCCGCGCTGAAACCCGATCTCGATGGCAAGATCCACCTGTACGTCGGCACGGCGGACACCTTTTACCTCGATGGCTCGGCGCATCTGCTCAAACAGGCGTTCGACAGCGTTGGC
>JBQCEK010000252.1:0-3486 GCA_051960335.1 Sphingomonas sp. | reverse complement strand
CGATGATCGAGGATCGCGGCCGCCGGCGGTTCGATCGCCAATGCATCCAGCGCCGCCTCGATCGCCTGCGGATCATCCGCAATCCGCGCCTTTGCGTCGTCCAGCGCCGCGCCGGGCAGATAATGCGTCGCCAGCCCCAGCGCGAGGCATTCGGCCCCGTTCAGCCGATGCCCCGTCAGCGCGAGGAACTGCCCGATCCGCCCCGGCAGGCGCGACAGATACCAGCCGCCGCCGACATCGGGGAACAGGCCGATCCCCGTCTCGGGCATGGCGAAGCGCGTATTCTCGGTCGCGATGCGGAATTTGGCGGGCAGCGCAATGCCGACGCCGCCGCCCATCGTGATCCCGTCCATGACCGCGACGATCGGCTTGGCATAGGTGAACAGCCGGTGGTTGAGCCGATATTCCTCGAAGAAAAAGCGCCGCGCCGCCTTGCCGTCGGCAGCACCGCTTTCGGCGAGCATGCGAATGTCGCCGCCCGCGCAGAAGCCGCGTCCCTCTGCATGGTCGATCACCACCGCCTCCACCGCCAGATCGCCGCGCCAAGCCTCCAGCGCCTCGCTCATCGCCAAGCACATATCGGTGTTGAGCGCGTGCAGCGCCTTGGGCCGATTGAGCCGGATACGGCCGATCGCACCGTCGCGGAATGTGAGAACGTCTTCGGTCATGGCTCTCCTTGTGTCCCCGCGCAGGCGGGGACCCAGACTGGGCTCCCGCCTGCGCGGGAGTACATTGAGTGTTATTGCCGCAGCAGATCCCGGCCGACGATCATCCGCATCACCTGATTGGTGCCCTCCAGGATCGAATGAACGCGCAGGTCGCGCCAGAAGCGTTCGATCGGATAATCCATCAAATAGCCGTAGCCGCCGTGGAGTTGCAGCGCGCGATCGACCACCGACGATCCGGTATCGGTCGCCAGCCGCTTGGCCATCGCCGCGAAGCGCGTCTTGTCCGGCGCATTCGCCGTCACCTTCGCCGCCGCGAGATAGAGCAGCGCGCGCGCCGCCTCCAGCTCGGTCGCCATGTCGGCGAGCATGAACTGCGTGTTCTGGAAATCGGCGATCCGCTGCCCGAACTGCTGGCGATCCTTGGTGTAGGCGACCGCTTCGTCTAGGCAGCGTTGCGCGCCGCCGAGCGAGCACGCGCCGATGTTGAGCCGCCCGCCGTCGAGCCCCATCATCGCGATGCGGAAGCCCTCGCCCTCGCCCCCGACGACATTTTCCGCCGGCACGCGAACGCCGTCGAACATCACCTGCGCGGTCGGCTGCGAATGCCAGCCGAGCTTGCGCTCGTTGGCGCCGAACGACACGCCCGGCATGTCCTTTTCGATCACCATGCAGGTGATCCCCTTCGGCCCTTCCTCGCCGGTGCGGACCATCACGACATAGACTTCGTTCTCGCCGCCGCCCGAGATGAACTGCTTGGAGCCGGAGACGACGTAATGATCGCCGTCGCGAACCGCCCTGGTCTTCAGCGCAGCCGCGTCCGATCCCGAAGACGGTTCGGTGAGGCAATAGCTCGCCATCCGGTCCATCGTGACGAGGCTGGGGAGATACTTGTCCTTCACCGCCTGGCTGCCGAAGCGATCGATCATCCACGACGCCATATTGTGGATCGAAATGAACGCCGATGTCGACGGGCAGCCATAGGCCATCGCCTCCATGATCAGCGCCGCTTCGAGCCGGCCGAGCGCGATTCCTCCGCTTTCCTCGGACACATAGATCGAGGCGAAGCCGAGCTCGGCGGCTTCCTTGATCACGTCGCGCGGGAAGATGTGCTTTTCATCCCATTCACCAGCATTGGGCGTGATCCGATCGGCGGTAAACTTGCGCGCCATCTCCTGGATCGCGCGCTGATCGTCGGTGAGGTCGAACTGGTCGGTCATGGTCTCTTTCTAGCAGCGCGTGTAGCGATAGGTGTGGGCCGGCGAGCGTTCGATCCGCACCAATTGCGTATCGCCGGCGTCGAGTTGCAGGTCGGTGAGCGTCTGCCATTGCTGGCCCTCGCCCGTGAAATTCAGCTTCACCGTCACGGCGCCCGCCGAATGCTGATCGATCGCAGCGACATCGGCCCTGGATTCGTAGAATTTCAGCGCATCGGGCTCGACGACGAGCAACCCCTTGTCGTCCATCCGGTTCGGATCGCAATCGGCCTTGGTCATCCCCCAGCGGCCGGTGAAGGCGACCGGCAGCTTGTGATCGCCGAAGATCGGTGACGGGGCGGGCACCGGCAGCCCCGCGATCTCGGCGGCGGTGCTGTTCGCCTCCACCGCATTGTCGATGGCGGCGGCCGCCTTTTTGTCTTTGCCCGAGGGTTCGGCGGAGTCGCGATGGCACCCCGCCAGCGCGACGCTCAGTCCGATCAGGGCCGCGATCGAGCGCATCGTCTCACCCCATTGTCGGGATGACGAAGGCGTTCTCGCCCGTGGCCGATCCGTCGGGCCAGCGCTGGGTGATCGTTTTGACCTTGGTCCAGAACTTCACGCCTTCCATGCCGTGCTGGTTGGTGTCGCCGAACGCCGAACGCTTCCAGCCGCCGAAGGTGTGATAGGCGACCGGCACCGGGATCGGCACGTTGATGCCGACCATCCCGACGTTCACCCGTGCGGCGAATTCGCGCGCGGCATGGCCGTTGCGCGTGAAGATGGCGACGCCGTTGCCATATTGATGGTCGCTCGGCAGGCGCACGGCTTCCTCGAAGTCCCTGGCGCGGACCATTTGCAGGACGGGGCCGAAGATTTCTTCCCTGTACGAAGACATTTGCGGGGTCACGCGATCGAACAGGCTGGGGCCGACGAAGAAGCCCTTTTCATGCCCTTGCAGCGCGAAGCCGCGGCCGTCGACGACCAGCTCCGCGCCTTCATCGACGCCGGTCTGGATCCACTTTTCGATCCGCGCCTTGTGCTCGGCGGTGACGACCGGGCCGTAATGCGCGTCCTTGTCGGTGGAGACGCCAACGCGCAGCGCATCGATCGCCGGGATCAGCTTTTCGCGCAGCGCGTCCGCCGTCTTGTCGCCGACCGGCACGACGACGGGAAGCGCCATGCACCGCTCACCCGCGCTGCCGAACGCCGCGCCCGAGAGCTCGCTGACGACCTGATCGAGATCCGCGTCGGGCATGACCACGCCGTGGTTCTTCGCCCCGCCCATCGCCTGGACGCGCTTGCCGTTCTCGACGCCGCGGCGATAGACGTAATGCGCGATGTCGCTCGATCCGACGAAGCTGACGCCGGCGATATCGGGATGATCGAGGATCGCATCGACCATTTCCTTGTCGCCGTGGACGACCTGAAGAATGCCCTCGGGCAGACCCGCCTCGCGCATCAGTTCGGCAAGGCGCACCGGCACGCTGGGATCGCGCTCGGAGGGCTTCAGGATGAACGCATTGCCCACCGCGATCGCCACGCCGAACATCCACATCGGGATCATCGCCGGAAAATTGAACGGGGTGATGCCCGCGCCGATGCCGATCGGCTGGCGCATCGAA
>JBQCEK010000251.1:0-3403 GCA_051960335.1 Sphingomonas sp. | reverse complement strand
CGCGGATCTGCCGCCGGCAATCCAGAAGGCCGTCGCAGCGAGCGTGCGCGATGCCTTTTCCCGGTTGCGCAAGGATGGCTACGTCATCGCCGAAGCGAAGAGCGTGCTGCCCTCAACGCCCCGGCCGGCCCCCCACCGCAGCACCGACCGCCCCGATCGCGCGCCGCGTCGCGGCCCGAGCAAGGGCAGCCCGCGCCGGCCGCCCCCCGGCGGCGGCAAGCGCTGAGGGGCAACGGCAAAGTCGCGCTCGGCTGAAGCGCGTCGCGCGTCGCCTATCCTTGCGGCAGCGTGCCCGGCCGAAGAAAAGAAAACATATGCGCGGCGTAATCCGCCTTACCCAGATCGGTGCCCTGCGCGCGCAGGATCGCATAGGCTGCCATGACGTGGAAATAGAACTGCGGCAGCGCCCAATCGCGCACATATTGGCCGGCGGTCAGGTCGAAGACCATCCCTTGAGGCAAGGCGTGAGCGATCGGGGAGTGCGGGTCGATTGCCGGAACGTCGCCCGCTTCGCAAACCGCCGCGATCGTCTCGGCCAATCTCCGGCGCGCATCAGCGATCGATCCCGGATACTCCCCGGCATTTCGCCCCTCGTTCAGCAGCATCTCGTGCGACGCCGGAAACGTTTCACCGCGCAGGCGGCTCATGCCCTCCAGCGCCTGCACGCAGGCGAAACGGATTTGCGTGGATAGCGGGAACATGTCCGGCGCCAGCCTGGCGCCGAGCAGCTGCTCCGCCCCACCCTCGATGCCTTGCGCCTCAGCCTTGTCGAGCCAGGTCGATAGGGCCCTCAGCATCTGCGTATACGTCGGGGCGAGAATATCGAGCAGGGTCATCAATGAAGTCGCTTGTGTTTAGAGGCGTATACCCAGGGAGCGCCCCTATGAACCATGCCGGGCATCATTCTCAACCATGCCCGCCAAGTTGACGGTTCGCGATACGTCGATTTCGCTGGATGATATGGCCGGAAAAGGCGCTGGGCGACGTGGGTGCTCAAGTCGCGATGGCACGAATGGTAGCGGAGGAGGGACTTGAACCCCCGACACGCGGATTATGATTCCGCTGCTCTAACCAGCTGAGCTACTCCGCCACGCTTTCCGTGAGGCGCGGCCTATAGAAAGCGCGCTTCGGCCGGTCAAGCGAACATGTGGCGTGACAGCGGTTCCCAGGGCCCGCCGCGATACCACCAACTCGCCAGGCCAGCGATCGCCAGCGGCCGCGGCTGGAAATCCGCTTGCAAGTCAGCCAGCAACGCCCTGGCTTCTGCCGGCGCAACCTTGTTTTGCACGGTAACGTGGGGCCGCCATCCCGCCTGATCCTGCGGGGTCAATAGCCCGGCGAACGCCGCCGAAAGGCGCAAGCGAATCTCGCCCAGGCCGGTCGATTCGATCCGATAGGCGACGCCCCGCCCAAGCGAGATCAGGCCGGACAATCGCGCCTGCGGTGCGCGCACGCCGCGAGTCTCGCCTGTCAGTCGCTGCTTGATCTCATCCGCCATCGTTGGGGGCAGATGATGGAACATCGTCAGATGCGCGGCCAGATGGTTGCGATCGGGCGGGAAGTGAAGCCGGCGCCGCGCATCGAACCACGCCTGATCGGCCGCGCCGAACAACGCCGTCACGATGATCGGCGCTGGCTGGCTCAAATCTCCACCTGGCTCCCGAGTTCGACGACCCGATTGGTCGGCAGCTTGAAGAACTCCATCGCGCTTTCCGCATTGCGCAGCATCCAGGCGAACAGCTTTTCGCGCCAGATCATCATCCCCGGCTTGTCGGCGGGAAGCAGCGTCTGCCGCGCCAGGAAGAAGCTGGTGTCCATCATGCGGAAGTCGCTGCCGCAGCTATGCACGCGCGCCAACGCGGCGGGCACGTCGGCGTCCTGCATGAAGCCATAGCGCACGATCAGCCGATGGAAGCCGAGGCCGAGGTGTTCGGTCTTGATGCGATCGGCATCGCCCACGAAGGGTTCGTCGGCGATCTTCACCGTCAGCAGGATCACGCGCTCGTGCAGCACCTTGTTGTGCTTCAGGTTATGGAGCAGCGCATGGGGAACACCGTCCGGGCTGGATGTCATGAATACCGCCGTCCCCGGCACGCGCGATGCCGAATTGGCCGCCGACTGAATGAACACCTTGATCGGCATCGCCGCTTCGCGCAGCCGCTCGATCATCAATTTGCGGCCCTTCGCCCAGGTCGTCAGGAAAGCGAAGATGATGAAGCCGACCAGCAGGGGCACCCATCCGCCGGACGGCACCTTGGTCATATTCGCGGCGAGATAGGCGCCGTCGACCAGGAAGAACAGCGCGAGCAGCGGCACCGCGTAATAGCTCTTCCAATGCCACAGGCGGAACAGCACGACGCCCAGCAGGCAAGTGTCGATCGTCATCGCTCCGGTCACCGCGATCCCGTAAGCCGAGGTGAGGTTCGACGAGGTCTGGAAGAACAGCACGAGCAGGATGACCATCGTCATCAGCATCCAGTTGACCAGCGGAATGTAGATCTGGCCCGCGGTCGATGCGCTGGTGTGCTCGATGCGCAGGCGCGGCATGAAGCCGAGCTGGATCGCTTGTTGCGTCACCGAAAAGGCGCCCGAAATCACCGCCTGGCTGGCGATGATCGCTGCCATCGTCGCGAGAATGACCAAGGGCAGCTGGAGAGCCGCCGGGGCGAGCATGTAGAACGGGCTTTCCAGCGCGACCGCGCCGTCGCGGTAGAGCAGCGCGCCCTGCCCCATATAGTTGCACATCAGCGCCGGCAGCACGAACACCAGCCACGAAAAGCGGATGGGATTGCGCCCGAAATGCCCCATGTCGGCATAAAGCGCCTCGGCCCCGGTAACCGCCAGCACGATCGAGCCGAGCGCCAGGAACGCGCGCAACGGCCCGCTCATGAAGAATTCGATCGCATAGGTGGGAGAGAGCGCCCAGAGAATGTCCGGCGTCTTCGCCACGCTGATCACGCCCAGCGTGCCGATCACCGCGAAATAGAAGATCATCACGGGCCCGAACAACAGACCCACCTTGCTGGTGCCGTTCTTCTGAATGGCGAACAGGAAAACCAGGATCACCACCGCCAGCGGCAGCACGAAGGGCTGGAGGCTGCCCTGGACGACGACGAGGCCCTCGACCGCGGAGAGCACCGAGACCGCCGGGGTGATCATCGAATCGCCGTAGAAGAGCGCGCAGGCGAAGACGCCGAGCAGGATGATCGTCCGCGTCCATTTCGCGCCCTCGGTCTTGCGCGAGATGAGTGCCAGCAAAGCGAGGCTGCCGCCCTCGCCCTTGTTGTCCGCCCGCATCAGGATGATGACGTATTTGAGCGTCACCACGATCATCATCGACCAGAAAATGAGGCTCAGCACGCCGAAGATGTGGAGCTTGTCGACCGGCAGCTGGAAATGGTGG
>JBQCEK010000250.1:0-2556 GCA_051960335.1 Sphingomonas sp. | reverse complement strand
CCGCCGAGCGGGCGAGCGCGCGGTCAGGCGGTTGAACCCGGGCCGCGTATCCAGCGGCACGATGCCGGTGGTGTTCGATCCGCGCGTCGGGGCGAGCCTGCTCGGCCATCTCGTCGGCGCGATCGCGGGACCGGCGATCGCGCGCAAGACCAGTTTCCTGCTCGATGCGATGGGCGACCGCGTGTTCGCGCCCGGCGTGACCGTGCGCGATGATCCGCATCGCCCGCACGGATTGCGATCACGCCCGTTCGACGGCGAAGGCGCGGCGGTCCTGCCGATCGCGATCATCGAGGACGGGCATCTCGAGACCTGGCTGCTGGATAGCGCCTCGGCCCGGCAATTGGGCATGGAGCCCACTGGCCATGCCGGCCGGGGCGGCGGCGTGGCCGCGAGCAACCTCTATATGGAAGCGGGGAGCATGTCCCCGCAGGCGTTGATCGCGGGGATCGATCGCGGCGTCTTCGTCACCGAGCTGATCGGCCAGGGCGTCAACGGCACCACCGGCGATTATTCGCGTGGCGCCTCCGGCTTCCTGATCGAAAACGGCGAGATCACGCGGCCGATCGCCGAGTTCACGATCGCCGGCAATCTGAAGGCGATGTATCCGGCGGTGATACCGGCGAACGACCTGGAGTTCCGCTATGGCATCAACGTGCCGACGCTGCGTATCGATGGCATGACGGTGGCGAGTGGCTGAAACGCTGGCCGATGCCGTCGCGGCGATCGCGGCGGAGGCCGGCGCGCTGGCGATGGCGCGTTGGCGCACGGATTTCCGGCGTTGGGAAAAGTCGCCGGGCCATCCGGTATGCGAGGTCGATCTGGATGTGGATGCGCTGCTTCGCGAGCGGCTGTCCGTCCTGGTGCCCGAGGCGGGATGGCTGTCCGAGGAAACGGTCGACAATGCCGATCGGCTCGCCAGGCCGCTGGTGTGGGTGGTCGATCCGATCGACGGCACGCGCGATTACCTGCGCGGGCGGGAGGGATGGGCGGTATCGATCGCGCTGGTCGAGCAGGGCCAGCCAGTGATTGGCGTGCTCGATTCGCCACCGCGCGCCGCGATCTTTCGCGCGGAGGCGGGGCGCGGTGCGAGGCTCAACGGTCAACCGATTCATGCCGTCGCGCGTTCCGATCTCGCCGGCGCGCGCGTGCCAACCGAGGCGCTGCCCAAGGTCGATCGCGATCTGGCGCCGGTCTATCGCCCCAATTCGATCGCCCTGCGGATCGCGATGGTTGCCGCCGGCGAAGCGGATCTGGTGGCGACGCTGCGCTGGGGCCACGAATGGGATATTGCCGCTGCGGCGCTGATCGCGCGCGAGGCCGGGGCCGAGATCAGCGACGCGCTGGGCCAGCCGCTGACGTTCAACTCGCCGACGGCCGAGGCGTTCGGTGTGCTGGCGACGTCGCGCGGGCTGCACGGCGCCGCGGTCGATCGGCTGCGCGAGCGAGCGGTGGCGGCCGCCCGGCGCTGACGGCGCTCATTCCTCGGTGCGGATGAGGACCGCTTCGCCGATCAGAAGGAATAGCAGGAACGGCGCCCAGGCGGCGAGAAACGGCGGATAAGCGCCGAGGTTGCCCATCGCGAGCGCGAAATTGTCCGCGACGAAATAGGCGAAGCCCAGCCCCATGCCGATCACCGCGCGGACGAACAGCTTGCCCGATCGGGCGATGCCGAACGCCGCCACCGCGCCGAGCAGCGGCATCAGCGCGGCCGACAAGGGACTCGACAATTTGTGCCAGAGCGATCCCTCGAGGTCCTTGGTCGGGCGGCCGGCGGCGTGCAGGTCGCTGATCGCCGCCTTCAGCGCCCCGAACGACAGCCCGTCGGCATCGACGCTTGCCAGGGTGAACTGATCGGGGCGCACGCCATCGCCGATCACTACGGGCCCCGACGTCGTGACTTCGCCGCTCGCCACGGTGAACTGGCTGACGGTCGGCCCGATCAGCCAGCCGCGGCCGTGATATTCGCCGCGGGGCGCCGTGAGGATGCGGATCAACGCGCCGTTCTGGCGATCATAGAGCGAGATCGAGCCGAGCTTGGCGGCATCGCCCTTGCCGCTGATCTGGCCGACGTTGATCAGATCATCGCCATCGCGCACCCACACGTTGGATCGATCGCCGCGATCGATCGGCAGCGGCCCGTAGTTCACGGCTTGCCACTGATCGAGCGTCGCCGTGGCGCGCGAGACGACGCGGTCGTTGAACGCGAAGGAAATGATCGCGACGCCCAGCCCGGCAACGATCAGCGGGGCGAGCACCTGATGCGCGGACAGGCCGGATGCCTTGAGCGCGATCACCTCGCTATTCTGGTTCATCGTTGCCAGCGTGATGATCGTGCCGAGCAACACCGAGAAGGGCAGCACGAACGCGATGATCTGCGGCGCGCGCAGACCGACATAATGCCATACCTGTTCCTGGCCGTTGCCAGGGTGGGCCAGGATGTTGCCGGACTCGCTCAGCAGATCGAGCGTCTGGAGGATCAGCACGAGCCCGGCGACGATCACGAACGTGCGGATCAGGAACATCCGCGCCATGTAGAGCGACACGGTGCGCGACGGG
>JBQCEK010000249.1:0-5144 GCA_051960335.1 Sphingomonas sp. | reverse complement strand
GCGTGAACTGCGTGAAGGGGATGTTCACGTCCTGCACCAGCTGCGAGACGGGGACTCCCTGCGGCAGCGGCGTATCGGCGGCGGGCCGGGCGAGCGCTGGCGCGGAAAGCGCGCAGATGGCCGCGCCTGAAAGAGCCAAGAGCTTGAAATTCATGTGAGTCCCCTCGCAAATCGATTGGCCGCAGCATAGCCCCGCTTCGGCGCGGGGCAAGGCTCACGGCCGGTAAATTCGTTCGATATGGCCCTGTAGCTCGCCGCGCGTGAAGCGCACCGGCTTCAGCTGATGCTTCACGAACAACGCCGCCTGATCGGCATAATGCGGCGAGTTCGGCCGAGTCGTCGCCGCGCCGAACGGCTGCACCGACCAACTGTGGACGCGGCCTTGCCGATCCCATTCGGCGAACATGATGAAGCTGTCACCATGCTTCACCGCAAGGCGCCCGTCCTTGCCCTCATCCCACAGCGCCATCGCGCGCAGCACATCGGGTCCGCCGTCGAGCGGCAGATCGACCTTGCCCTGCCGCAGCCGAAGCACATCGCCCAGCGGCGGATCGATCCGGCCGAACCATTTGCCGAGATAGGCGGCATCGATTTTCAGCGTCGCGCGCGGATCGGGCAGCGGCTGGCGATTGTAATGCGCGAGCCCGATGTCGTGGAGCAGCAAGGCGGCAAGCGCATCGGCCGGCCCGCGACCATCGTAATTCCAATCCCATTGGCGGAGCACGGCCTGCGCGGCCGCGAGCTGCCGATCGCCCTTGGCATCGAGCGTCATCGCGCGCGTGAACCACGGCCCGGCGTAGCTCGCCTTGCTGACGGCGGTATCATATTTGATCCGGTAGAGATCGTCGCGGCTGATCTTCGGGTTGGCGCCCATCAGCTCCAGCGCGCGGATATCACGATTGGTGGTATCGGTTTCGATGCCGAGCAGGGGCGACCACGCCCTGGGGTTCATCTCATAGCCGGCGCCCGCCGATTCGAACGGCGTGGAATTGGCGTTGACCAGAAAGCCCGATCCCGGATTCACGTTTCGCGGCACCATGCGCCACGGCACCGTGCCCGGCGCATAATCGCGCGACGTATCGCCCGGCAGGACATGCGCGTAATCGAACCCCGGCTTCCGATTGGGAAAGGAGGCATTGTAGAAATAGGCGATGTTGCCCGCCGCATCGGCGTACAGGAAATTGGTCGCCGGCACGCCCTGCAATGCCAGCGCGCGCTGCCACTCGGCAAAGTTTCGCGCCTTGTTCAGCCGATAATATTCCTCGACCATCTTCAACTGATCGGCGCCCGCGTAGCGCACCGCATAGGCGCCCGATCGGTTCTCGATCAACGGCCCCTGCACCGCGCGGTAGATCGTCTTGGGCACCGGCAGCACGAACGGCCCCCACAGCTTCACCGGCAGCCACACGCGCTGCTTCTCCAGCGGCCGCCACTGCCCGTCATACCGATAATGCGTGCCCGCCTTGTCGAGCGTGAGCTTGTAGATATCGACCAGATCGGGCCGGTTGACCGTGTTGGTCCACCCGAGCGTGCGATTGTGGCCGAGCAGCGGATAGGGCGCGCCGGGGAAGGTCGCGCCGGCGAAATCCCAGCCCTGGCCGGAATGCACCACCAGTTCGTACCAGGCGACCTGCCCGCGCCACGGCTGATGCGAATTGGAAACCAGCCGGGTGAAGCCGTCGGCCGATCGCGACGGGGCGACGACGAAGGCGTTGGAGCCGTTCTGATTGCCCGGTCCTGCCGGCGGCAGCGCCTTGGGATCGGCGGCATCGGGCGTCGGCCCGGCGCTCTCCGCGGGCAGCGGCTTGTCCGCCGCCAGCGCGCCGAGCACCTGATCGAGCCCGTAGAAGAACGGGGATCGCAACACGAAGCCGGTCGCCACATCCTGCCCGTTGACCGGGAACAGCTTCTTCAGCCGCACCTCGCCGGGATGCGTTTCGGCATAGCGATTGAGGCCGGAGGCATAACCGTCGAGCAGCGCGCGCACATCGGCAGGCTGCTTCATGTAGTCGCGCTCCACCGTCGCCCGCGCGCCGAGCAGGTGGAGCATGAAATCGGCCTTCGCCCCGTCCGCCCCGTCGATCGCGCCCATTCGCCCGCGCACCATCGCCAGCACGTCCTGCAAGGTCGAAAAATCGTCCTCGGCATGGGCATAGCCGATTCCATAAGCGGTATCGGCGTCGGTCCGCCCATAGATGTGCGGCACCCCGAAATCATCGCGCACGATCACGCTGTCATAATGATGCGCCGGCGGCGGCGCGGCGCGTGTGGCGGTGAGGGGCTCCCACACGGCAAGCCCGATCGCGACGAGCACCAGCACCAGCAAAATTCCGCCAAACGCCTTGCGCACGACCCGTTCTCCCCCGATTTTGGCCCAGTCCTACACGATGTTGGAGCACTGACAATGCTGTCAGTAGAAACCTCCTTGTGTTGCAAAAAAGCAACATTACATTCGACGTGTCTTCAAAAGGGGCCAGCATGAACCTCGAAAAATTCACCGACCGCGCCAAGGGCTTCCTGCAATCGGCGCAGACCGTCGCGATCCGCATGAACCATCAGCAGATCACGCCCGAGCATTTGCTCAAGGCGCTGCTGGAGGACGAACAGGGCATGGCCGCCGGGCTGATCCAGGCGGCGGGCGGCGATCCGCGCAAGGCGACGAGCGAAACCGATCTCGCGCTATCGAAGCAGCCCGCCGTCTCCGGCTCGGGTGCGCAACAGCCGCCGGGCCTGAACAACGATGCGGTGCGCGTGCTCGACCAAGCCGAGCAAGTCGCGCAGAAGGCCGGCGACAGCTACGTCACCGTCGAGCGGCTGCTGCTCGCGCTCGCCTTGTCGCTCAACACCCCCGCCGGCAAGGCGCTGAAGGCTGCTGGCGTCACCCCTGAGGGCCTCAACGCCGCGATCACGCAGTTGCGCGGCGGCCGCACCGCCGACACCGCATCGGCCGAGGATCGCTACGACGCGCTCAAGAAATTCGCCCGCGACCTCACCGAGGCGGCACGCGCCGGCAAGCTCGATCCCGTCATCGGGCGCGACGAGGAAATCCGCCGCACCGTCCAGATCCTCGCGCGCCGCACCAAAAACAACCCTGTGCTGATCGGCGACCCCGGCGTCGGCAAGACCGCGATCGCCGAAGGGCTCGCGCTGCGCATCGCCAATGGCGACGTGCCCGATACGCTCAAGGACCGCCAGCTGATGGCGCTCGACATGGGCAGCCTGATCGCCGGCGCCAAATATCGCGGCGAGTTCGAGGAGCGGCTGAAGGGCGTGCTCGACGAGGTCAAGCAGGCCGAGGGCCAGATCATCCTGTTCATCGACGAGATGCACACGCTGATCGGCGCGGGCAAATCCGAAGGTGCGATGGACGCCGGCAATTTGCTGAAGCCCGCGCTCGCCCGCGGCGAGTTGCACTGCATCGGCGCGACCACGCTCGACGAATATCGCAAATATGTCGAGAAGGACGCAGCACTCCAGCGTCGTTTCCAGCCGGTGTTCGTCGGCGAGCCGACGGTCGAGGACACGATCTCGATCCTGCGCGGCCTGAAGGAGAAATACGAGCTGCACCACGGCGTGCGGATCACCGACGGCGCAATCGTCGCCGCGGCTACGCTCTCCAACCGCTACATCACCGACCGCTTCCTGCCCGACAAGGCGATCGACCTGATGGACGAGGCGGCGAGCCGCATCCGCATGGAAGTCGAGTCCAAGCCCGAGGAGATCGAAAATCTCGATCGCCGTATCATCCAGCTCAAGATCGAGCGCGAGGCGTTGAAGCGCGAGAGCGACGCCGCGTCGAAGGATCGGCTCGAGCGGCTCGAGGATGAGTTGGCTGAGCTCGAGGACCAATCGGCGGCGCTGACCGAGCGTTGGCAGGCCGAGAAGGTCAAGATCCAGTCCGAAGCGAAGATCAAGGAGCAGCTCGACGCCGCCCGGCTCGAGCTCGAACAGGCGCAGCGCGCCGGCGATCTCGCGCGCGCGGGCGAGCTCAGCTACGGCACGATCCCGCAACTCGAAAAGCAGGTCGCCGAGGCGAAAGGCGCGTCGGCCGGCGCGATGCTGCGCGAGGAAGTGACCGAGGACGACATCGCCGGCGTCGTCAGCCGCTGGACCGGCATTCCGGTCGACCGGATGATGGAAGGCGAGCGCGAGAAGCTGCTCCACATGGAGGACGCGATCGGCAAGCGCGTGATCGGCCAGGCCGATGCGGTCAAGGCGGTCTCCACCGCCGTTCGCCGGGCGCGCGCCGGCTTGCAGGATCCCAATCGCCCGCTCGGCTCGTTCCTGTTCCTCGGCCCCACCGGCGTCGGCAAGACCGAGCTGACCAAGGCGCTCGCCGAATTCCTGTTCGACGATCCGAACGCGATGGTCCGCATCGACATGAGCGAGTTCATGGAGAAGCACGCCGTCGCGCGGCTGATCGGCGCCCCGCCAGGCTATGTGGGTTATGAAGAAGGTGGTGTTCTAACCGAAGCGGTTCGCAGACGCCCGTATCAGGTCGTGCTGTTTGACGAGGTCGAGAAGGCCCACGGCGACGTCTTCAATGTGCTGCTGCAAGTTCTCGACGACGGCCGGTTGACCGACGGTCAGGGACGCACGGTCGATTTCACGAACACGATCATCATCCTGACGTCGAACCTGGGCTCGCAATATCTGGCGCAGCTTGGCGAGGATGAGCCCGTCGAGAAGGCGGAGCCGCAGGTGATGGAGGTCGTACGCAGCCACTTCCGTCCCGAGTTCCTCAACCGGCTGGACGAGATCATACTGTTCCACCGCCTCTCTGCGGGGCACATGGGCCCGATCGTCGATATCCAGGTCGCGCGGCTGCAGAAGCTGCTCGACGACCGCAAGATCAGGCTCGAGCTCACCGACGCTGCGAGGGCCTGGCTTGGCCGCGTCGGCTACGATCCCGTTTACGGCGCTCGCCCGCTGAAGCGCGCGGTGCAGAAATATCTGCAGGACCCGCTCGCCGACAGGATCCTCGCCGGCGAGATCGCCGACGGTTCGATCGTGCGTGTCGACGAAGGCGACGGCGCGCTGCGCTTGACGCCGGTGGCCGAGGTCGCTGAAGCGGCGGAGTGAACGCACCGCCGAAGCCCTTTTTCACGCAAGCCCTCGAAGCCTTGAGGCTTGGCGATCGCCGA
>JBQCEK010000248.1:0-7023 GCA_051960335.1 Sphingomonas sp. | reverse complement strand
GATCTCGCCTCGCCGCGTGTGGCGTTGCTCAACATCGGCACCGAGGACCAGAAGGGCACCGACATCATCCGCGATGCCGCCGCCACGCTGCGCGCTGCGGATCATCTGCCGCTCAATTTTACGGGATTCATCGAGGGCGACCGGCTGTCGCGCGGGGAAGTGGACGTGATCGTGTGCGACGGATTTTCCGGCAACATCGCGCTGAAGACGGCGGAGGGCACCGCGCGTTTCGTCGCCGATCTGCTCAAGCGCGCCTTCCGCAGCTCGGCGCGCTCCAAGATCGGTTTCCTGATCTCGCGCCCGGCGACCGAGCTGCTGCGCCATCATCTCGATCCCAAAATCCACAACGGCGCGGTGTTCCTGGGGCTCAACGGCCTGGTGGTGAAGAGCCACGGCGGCGCGACCGAGCTTGGCGTCGCCACCGCGATCGGCGCGGCGGCCAAGATGGTCCGCGACCGGCTGACCGAGCGGGTCATCGACGATCTCGGCAACGTGCAGGCGGCCGCCGCATGATTCGCGCCGTCATTACCGGCACCGGATCGGCGCTGCCCGCGCGCCGCGTGTCCAACGCCGAACTCGCCGAAACCGTCGACACCACCGACGAGTGGATCGTCGAGCGCACCGGCATCCGTTTCCGCCACATCGCTGCGCCCGATGAAACCACAGCGACGCTGGGCGCGGATGCCGCCAAGGCGGCGCTGGCGGCGGCGGGCGTCCAGGCGCGCGACATCGATCTGATCGTGCTGGCCACCGCCACGCCCGATCAAACCTTCCCGTCTTCGGCGACCAAGATACAGACGCTGCTGGGCATCGACGATTGCGTGGCGTTCGACGTCGCGGCGGTCTGTTCGGGCTTTCTTTACGCCGTCCAGGTTGCCGACAGCATGATTCGCGCCGGCAACGCGCGCCGGGCGCTCGTGATCGGATCGGAAACCTTCAGCCGGATCCTCGATTGGGAGGATCGCACGACCTGCGTGCTGTTCGGCGACGGCGCGGGCGCGATCGTGCTGGAGGCGCAGGACAGCGACGCGGCGAGCGGTCGCGGCGTGCTGGCGAGCCGGCTTCACGCCGATGGCCGGCATAACGAGCTGCTGTATGTCGATGGCGGTCCATCGACCACCGGCACCGTCGGCAAGCTGCGCATGAAGGGGCGCGAGGTGTTTCGCCACGCGGTGGTCAATCTCGCTGCCGTGCTGGAGGAAACGCTTGCTGCGTCGGGACTTGCGGTCGCCGATATCGATTGGGTGGTCCCCCACCAGGCGAACGCCCGGATCCTCGATGCCACCGCGCGCAAGCTCGGCCTCGCTGCCGAGAAGGTCGTCATAACGGTCGATCGCCATGCCAATACATCGGCGGCCTCGGTGCCGCTCGCGCTCGATACGGCGGTTCGCGACGGGCGGATCAAGCAGGGCGATATCGTCGTGCTGGAAGCGATGGGCGGCGGGTTTACCTGGGGCGCGGCGGTGGTACGCCTTTAATTGTCCCGTCTCGGCCCAAAATAGCATTTCGTGCCACCGCACAATGTGTTACTTTCATGACTAGCGAGATTAGGGAAGGGGATCGCGTGGTAAGTGCCGGAACATTGACGAGGGCCGATCTGGCCGAATCGCTGCACCGCAAGGTGGGGCTGTCGCGCGCCGAATCGGCGGGGCTGGTCGAACAGATCCTCGGCCATATGTGCGAGGCGCTGTCGCGCGGCGAGAACGTCAAGATTTCCGGCTTCGGCACCTTCGTGCTGCGCGACAAGGGCGAACGCATCGGCCGCAATCCCAAGACCGGAGTGGAGGTGCCGATCGCGCCGCGCCGCGTTCTCACCTTCCGCGCCAGCCAGATGATGCGCGATCGCATCGTCGGCGCCGACTAAAGCGTTTCGTGGCCGGCGGCTCCGACAAGGACGCCAGCGCGTTCCGCACGATCGGTGAGGTCGCCGAGGATACCGGGCTGCAACAGCATATCCTGCGTTATTGGGAAACCCGCTTTCCCCAGCTCAAGCCGCTGCAACGCGCGGGCAACCGCCGCTATTATCGGCCGGAAGACGTCGCGCTTGTGCGGCGGATCGATGCGCTGCTCCACCGCGAGGGCTATACGATCCGTGGCGTCCAGCGGCTGCTCGCCACCGAACGCCGACCCGAATCGGCTGCGCCGTCGTTGGCGGCGAGCGACCAGCCGCTCCGCCGCATCAGAGACATGATCGCCAGGGCGCTTGCCGATGATCGTGGCTGATCGGCGCGGGATCGCGCTGGCCGCAGGGGTGTTGCTGGCGCTTGGCGGCTGTCAGCGGTCGCCGCAGCCGGGCGGTAACGATCTCTCCGCCACGCCTGCCGCATCCCCGGCCCCCGCCCCTGCGCCGACGGCTTCGGCCAGTCCGGTCGCCAAGGCCGCGCTCGGCGCCTATGCCGGCAAATATCCGTTCGACAAGGTGAATGGCGTCAGCTTTCTCGATCAGCCGGCGGTTCGCGCCGCCGTTACGGGGTTGATCGGCGATCCGGCGATCAGGGGACAGCTGCTCGGCGGTGATGGCCCCGCCACGCCGATCGCAGAACGCGCCGGCAAGCTGATCGCCTGGGGATGCCGAACGCATGATTGCGGCGATCACAATTGGTCGGTCCTGATCGCTCCCGATGGCAGCGGCGCCCAGGCCTGTTACCATGACGCCTCGTCGATGCAGGCGCGCTCGCGCTGGTATCTCGCGCCCGGCAAGGCCACGGTTCGGCCCGGCGACTGCCCCAGCGAATAGACGCCGCTTCGGGGCCGATCGCTCGGGCCCCGTCCCCAGCGCCGCATACGAACGATTGCCGTCGCATCGCTCGCTGCCCTAGGATAGGCGAGCGACGATCGCGACGGAGATGACGACGCATGCTCGAACACGTTCCTCGCTGGCTTGGCGCCGCGATGAAGGGAATGCGTGCCGGTGCCGACAAGCTGGCGATCGTGCAGCCGGCGCTCGGCGGGCGGTTCGGTGCGATCGATCTGATGAGCCCCGCGTTCGCCGATGGCGGGCGGTTGCCGCCCCGCTTCACCGCCGACGGCGAAGGCGTCTCCCCGCCGCTCGTTTGGGGCAACGTGCCGGAAGGCACATCGAAGCTGGCGTTGCTGGTGGAAGATGCCGATGCGCCGGCGCCGACGCCGCTGGTCCATGCCATCCTGTGGGGGCTGCCGGCGGCGGTCGGCCGCCTGGAGGAAGGCGCCATTGTCGCCGATGGTCCGGGCAATGGCGATGGTCGCGATGTCGGGCGCAGCTCGTTTCTCCGCGAAGGCTGGCTGCCGCCCGATCCGCCGACCGGCCACGGCGAGCATCGCTATGCCTTCCAGCTATTCGCGCTGGACGATGGCGTTGCGGATCCTGGTGAAACGCCGCGCCGCGCCGCGCTGATCAAAGCGATGAGTGGGCATGTGCTGGCGGCGGGGCTGCTGATCGGCTGTTATTCGCGAGGTGATCCGGCATTGAACGGGGGCGGCGCCACGGCGACCCTGCGCCCGGCGTGACCTGCCCCGCGGGATCAGCCCAGCAGGCTGATCCCGAATGCGGCGTTCTGGCCGACGATGAGCAATGCGGTGGTGGCGAAGGCGGCAAGGCCGATGGCGAAACTGCGGGCCATGATGAACTCTCTCTCCGGTTGTTGGGCGATCCCGATCAGGCGACCGGGATCACGGGAACGGCTGCGGTGAGCAGCAGGGCGGCGAAGACGGCGGTAGCGGCGACCGAGGCGGCGACACGCTGGGCGGATTCGAAATAGCTGGTCATTGGAACAACTCCCTCTGTGGTGGCGCTCGGACCGTCCGAATGCCGATGCCAACAGTTTTGCAGGGACCGTGCCAATTTGCTAAGATACTGAAATTGCTGGAATCACAATTTCGCGACCGGCGATGGTGGTGAATTTCGCTATCTTAATTGCGGTATTCCGCCACCTGTTGGCGTTTCACGCTAGGCAGCCTTCAGGCAATTCCTGCCGTCGGCCTTGGCGGCGTAGAGCAGCCGATCGGCGCGCTCGAACAATTCGGCCAGCGGCTCGCCGGGCGCGGCGGTGGTGATCCCGGCGGAAAAGGTGATTTCGCCCAGCGGCGCGTTGGTTTCACGCACCCGGTAACGCTTGGCGGCCACCGCCTTGCGGGCGCGATCGAGCGTGGCGATCGCGTCTTTCAGCGTCGTCTGCGAAAACAGCACCGCGAATTCCTCGCCGCCGTACCGCGCGACGACATGGCCGGCGCAATGATCCGCCAACACATCCGCGATCGCCTTGAGCACCCGATCGCCGACCAGATGGCCGAACGAATCGTTGAACGACTTGAAGCTGTCGATGTCGCAGATCGCGAGGCACATCGCCTCGTGCGACGCTGCGGCGGTGGCATAGCTCTCCTCGAGCGCGCGGCGATTGGGCAGGCCGGTCAACGGATCGCGGCGGGCGTTGTCGCGCGCCTCCTGCAATTTCTGGCGAAGCTCGCTCGCCTCGCTGGTCGCGGCCGCCAGTCGGCGTTCGGCAGTGCGGACGCGGCTGACCATCGCGCCGGCGATATCGACCACTTCGTCGATCGCGACTCGATCGCGCTTGCGGCGGATTTCGGCCGCGCCTGCCGCCAGATCGTCGCCGAAATTCTCCGTCTCGGTCTGAATCGATCGCACCATCGCGACGAAGCCATCGACCTGCTCGTGCGTGCGGGCGATCAGTGATTGCCCGGCGGCAAGCTGTCGCGCCGCTTCGGTATCGGCGGGGCGGGCGCGGCCGAGCGCTTCGACGTCGCCTTGCGTCAGCCGCACATTGCCCTCGATCAGCCGGCCCACGGCGGCGGCGAGGTCGCCTTCGGGTGCGCTGCAGATTTCATAGGCGAAGGCGTAATTGGCCGGTGTCGGCGGCAAATGGTGGCGGCATAGGAAATCGCCCACATGCGCCAGCATGCGACGTGTCACGTCCTGAACGTCCGTCGTGCCCAACATGCCGGTTTCGGCCATACCCCCAACCGATCTTCCCGCTCTCGCGCCCGGCTGTTACCGCGGCACACGGGGCAGCGGCCCCGCTGCCGCTCCCTTTAACGCGACAACTGCTAACATCCGGTGACCAGGCGAAAGATCAGCGCTTCAGCCGCTCCACCGCCGCCAGCGCCCCGGTGATGTGGCCAGCCGGATCGGGATCGCTGTGAACGAAGGCGATGTGCCCATCGGGCGCGATGACATAGGATGTCCGCGAAGTAATCTGGCGCGGGGCCGAGCCGTTGATCGGCACCAGCTTGCCGTAATCGACGTCATAAGCGGCGACGACGCGCGGGCCCGCGCTCGCCACGGCGAACTTGCCGGCGCATTTCTGCGTGGAGAATTTCTGCAGCACCGGCACCGTATCGGCCGACATGCCGATCACCGTGGCGCCCTCCTTCTTGAACGCGTCGATCTCCTCGGCGAAGGCATGCGCCTCGGCGTTGCAGCCCGAAGTGAAGGCCGCCGGGAAGAAGTAGAGCACGACCGGGCCCTTCTTGAGCTCGTCGGCGAGGTGGATCGATACGACCTTGCCGGCGATCGCGCCGCGCGTGGTGAAGTCGGGCGCCGTCGCCCCGACTTTGAGCGCGGCGGAAGCCGGCGCGGCGATCATCAGGGCAAGCGTGGCGAGCAGGGCAGGGGTGCGCATCATCGATCTCCGGTTGGGTGGTGCTTCCTAACCCATTCGCCGGCCCGGAGCCAGAATGCCCGTGTAGCGAGCGGTGAGCGGCCAACAGTTCGGTCTGGCGCCGGCACGGCACAGTCGCTAGGTCCGCGCCATGCGCGTCACGCCTGCCGATATCGCCTTTGCCAACCGCCTCGCCGATGCCGCGGGCGAGGCGATCCGCCCCTATTTCCGGGCCGAACATGGCCTCGAAACCAAGTCCGACCAGTCCCCCGTCACGCTCGCCGATCGCGCCGCGGAGCGCGCGATGCGCGATCTGATCGCCGCGACCTTTCCTGATGATGCGATCGTCGGCGAAGAATACGGCGACACCGCCGGGGCCAGCGGGCGCAGCTGGGTGCTCGATCCGATCGACGGCACGCGGGCGTTTATTTCCGGGCGGCCGATTTTCGGCACGCTGATCGCGCTGGTGATCGATGGCTGGCCGATGCTCGGCGTGATCGACCAGCCGATCCTGGGCGAACGCTGGCTGGGCGCGATCGGCCAGGCGACGACCTTCAACGGCGCGCCGGCGGCCACAAGGCGGTGCCGCGAGCTTTCGTCCGCGCTGCTCGCCACCACCTCGCCGGCGCTGTTCGACGACGGCCAACTGCACGCTTTCGAGCATCTCGACGCGGGCGTACGGTCGACAGTGCTCGGCGGGGATTGCTACAATTACGCCTGCCTCGCGTCCGGCCACCTCGATCTGGTGGTCGAAGCCGGATTGAAGCTTCACGATTTCGCCGCGCTCGTCCCCGTCGTCGAGGGCGCGGGCGGGCGGATGTGCGATTGGCAGGGCGATCCGCTGACCGCGGACAGCAAGGGCGAAGTGATCGCCGCTGGCGATCCGGCGCGGATCGAGGAGGTGATCGAGGCGCTCGGCTGTCGCGGCCACTGAGCGGCGTCAGCCGGCGATGAACAGCGGCGCGGGATAGGTGAGCATCGTGAAGCGGTCTTCCATGTCGAGCGTGCGGTTCATCGGCAGGTCGAGCCGTTCGCCGATCATCGCCTGGGCGAGCTTCGCGCCGGCGCAATCGATCAGCGGATATACATCGGCGAGCATCGGTAACATGCGATCGATCATGATCGTCCCATCCGCCTGCCGGACGGCGTCGATCGCCACGGGACCGCGCGCATCCTCCATTAGCGTCGCCAGCCGACGGCCGAGCGCGATCAGCTTGCGGTCGGCGCAGGTCGTGGCGATTTCGCCGTCGCTCGTCGCGATAATCCGGCACGGCGCGACGCAAAGCAGCCCGCCATCGGCCCCGAACAGCAACTGGATGACGAATCGCTCCCCGCGCGGCGTTTCCTGGAGAACCACCGCGCGTTCGGGATCGAGCAACAGCAATTCGGTGGGCGTCCGCACCAGCCGCGCGGGTGGCGCGTCGCTGCC
>JBQCEK010000247.1:0-2078 GCA_051960335.1 Sphingomonas sp. | reverse complement strand
GCTCAGCGACGCCGGCGCTCGGCTCGTGCATGTCGATGCGTCCAAGAAATCCGTCGAACAGGGCAAGGAGAACGCGAAGCTCTGCGGCATGGCCGACCGGCCGATCCGCTGGATCGTCGACGATGCGACCAAGTTCACCGCGCGCGAGGTGCGGCGCGGTCGACGCTACGACGGGATCCTGCTCGATCCGCCGAAATACGGCCGCGGCCCGACCGGCGAGGTGTGGAAGCTCGAGGAAGGCTTGCCGGGGCTGATCGCCGATTGCCGGCAGCTGCTCGATGCCGAATCGCGCTTCCTGTTCCTGACGGTTTATGCCGTGCGGATGTCGGCGCTGGCGATTGGCGAGCTGCTTCGCCAGACGCTCGGCGATCTGGGCGGCACGATCGAGGCGGGCGAGCTCGCGGTGCGCGAGGAAGCGCGCGGGCTGCTGCTCCCAACGGCGATCTGGGCGCGCTGGAGCCGCTAGAGCATCGAGCCCTTCGCTGGTCGATCCCTTTGCCCCTCGACTTCCCTCGGGGCGAACGATCCAGATCAGCGATACGACGCTCTGCAGCGCGTTACGCCCCCTCGATCCACGCCGTCAGCAGCGTGTGGGCGATGGCATAGCGCGGCGGCGGCAGGAACGGCGCCTTCGGATCGCCCGCCAGCGCGGCGCGAACGCCATCACGGCTCACCCACATCGCATCTTCCAGCTCGTTGGCGTCGATAGTGATGGCAGGGTCGGTCGCCTCGGCGATGCAGGCGATCATCAGCTGCGAGGGGAAAGGCCAGGGCTGGCTGGCGACATAGCGCACGGCCGCCGTCGCTACGCCCGATTCCTCGGCGATTTCGCGCGCCACCGCTTCCTCGATCGAGTCGCCCGGCTCCAGAAAGCCGGCCAGCGCCGAATAGCGCCGTTCCGGCCACGGCGACTGCCGCCCGAGCAACGCCCGCCCGTCATGTTCGGCAAGCATGATCACCACGGGATCGACGCGGGGGAAATGCTCGCTGCCGCAGGTCGCGCAGGATCGCCCCCAGCCGGCGCGGAAGATCGCGGTCGGCGATCCGCAATTGGGGCAGAAGCCATGCCGGGCATGCCAGGCGAGCAGGCTGCGTGCGGCAGCATAGGTCGCCGCCTCGCCGGGCATCAGCGCGTCGAGCGCGGCGAACAACGCCGGCGATCGAGTCATCGGGATCGGCGTGCCCGGCACATGGGCGACGAAATGCGGGCGACCGCCATCGAGCCCGAGCAGCAGCAGCTCCGCGTCCGCCGGGGCATCGGCGATGCTCGTCCAGCCCAGCCGTCCGTCATCGCTCACCGTCGGCGTATCGCCGGCAAGCAGCAGCACCCGGGCGCGCCAATCGATTCTGGCGGCGGCAAACGCCTCGTGGTCGTGGCGCAGATGATCCGCGCGATCGAGCGCGCCGCCAGTGAAGCCCGGCGCGATCATCGTTGCCATGCGGCGTAATCCGTCAGCAATGCCTTCACCGTCTGTTGACGAACCGGCCAGTGATCGGCGGGCATGTAATTGACCATGATCGTTCCCCGCGCATGATGCGCGCGATCGACCCAGGCAACCGTGCCGGCCGCGCCGCCCCAGCCATAGGTGCCCTTGCCCGGCCCGTTGGGATCATCGCTCAGCGTCACCGATCCGCCAGCGCCGAAGCCCATCGCCTGCGTCGCCTGCGTGCCGCCGGTGGCGCCGCCGATGCCGGTGAAGGTGACGCCCGCCGGCAGCAGATTGGACGTGGCGAGCGCGACCGTCGCCGGCTTCATCACCTGAACGCCGTCCAGCGTGCCGTTATCCTGCAGCATGTGCAGGAACCGATCGTAATCGCGCGCGGACATCACCAGCCCGGCGCCGCCATAGGGAAAGCTGGGCGCTTCGAGGAAAACCGAGGTCGCGCCGGGATCGAGCGGCGTCCGCTTCTCACCGACGAACACATAATTGGTTGCCAGCCGGTCCGCCTGGCTGGCGGGAACCTGCCAGAAGCTGGACGTCATCTTCAGCGGATCGAGCAGGCGCGTCTGTACGAAGCGATCGAAGGGCATGCCCGATGCGACCTCCACGACCCGCGCCAGCACGTCGAGGCCGATC
>JBQCEK010000246.1:0-8598 GCA_051960335.1 Sphingomonas sp. | reverse complement strand
CGCTCGTCGCGGATGGCACGCTGCCGTCGGGGCTGGAGCGCCGCGCCGTCACCGTCGAGCCGCCGCGCGATCCGTCGCACGGCGATCTCGCGACCAATGCAGCGATGGTGCTGGCCAAGCCGGCCGGCGCCAATCCGCGCGCGCTCGCCGAACGGATCGCCGCCGAACTCGGCCAACTCGATGAAGTCGCGAGCGCCTCCGTCGCAGGGCCGGGCTTCATCAACCTGGCGTTGACCGACGACAGCTGGCGCGCGGAACTCTCGGCGATCATCGATGCCGGCGCGGATTACGGCCGTGGATCGAGCGCCGCGCCGACGACGGTCAACATTGAATATGTCTCCGCCAACCCGACGGGACCGATGCACATGGGCCATTGCCGCGGCGCGGTGGTGGGCGATGCGCTGGCCAATCTGCTCGAATTCGCCGGGCAAAAGGTGATCCGCGAATATTACGTCAACGATGCCGGCGGGCAGGTCGATGTGCTCGCCCGCTCGGTTCACATGCGCTATCGCGAGGCGCTGGGCGAAGACGTCGGCGCGATACCCGAAGGTCTCTATCCTGGCGATTACCTTGTCCCTGTAGGTCAAGAGCTTGCGGATGAATTTGGAGACAAGTTCGTAGGAAAACCGGAGGGCGAGTGGCTCGCGCTTTTCCGCACCCGCGCCGTTGCCGCGATGCTGGCGATGATCAAGGCCGATCTCGCCCTGCTCGGCATTCACCACGACATCTTTTCCTCCGAGGCCGAGTTGCAGGCCGCAGGCAAGCCCGAAGCCGCCGAGGCCGAATTGCGCGCGCGCGGGCTGGTTTATGACGGCGTCCTCGAAGCGCCGAAGGGCGAAACGCCGGAGGACTGGGAGCCGGTCGAGCTGCCGCTGTTCCGCTCGACCGAGTTTGGTGACGATCAGGATCGGCCAATTCGCAAATCGAATGGGCAGTGGACCTATTTCGGCGCCGATCTCGCCTATCATTTTCAGAAGGCGCAGACCGCCGATGCACTGATCGACATCTGGGGCGCCGATCATGCCGGCACCGTGAAACGCATCGTCGCCGCCGTTCAGGCGCTGACGGGCGGCAAGACGCGGTTCGACGTCAAGCTGGTTCAGATGGTGCGGCTGCTGCGCGGCGGCGAGCCTGTCAAAATGTCGAAGCGGGCGGGCAATTTCGTCACGCTGGCCGATGTCGTGAACGAAGTCGGCAAGGATGTCGTCCGCTTCACGATGCTCACGCGCAAGGCCGATGCGCAGATGGATTTCGATTTCGCCAAGGTGGTCGAAGCGTCGAAGGACAATCCCGTCTTTTACGTCAATTATGCGCACGCGCGTATCGCGAGCCTGCACCGGCGCGCCGCCGAGGCGGGAATTACGTGCCCGCCAGTCGCCGATCTGTCCCAACTCGATACGCAGGAACTCGCGCTCGTGAAGCTGGCAGCGCAATTTTCGCGCGTCGTGGAGACCGCGGCGGCGGCCCGTGAGCCGCACAGAATCGCCTTTTATCTCTACGATTTGTCCGCTGCATTTCATGCGCAATGGCATGTCGGGAACGATGATCCGCAAAAGCGCTTCCTCGTCCCGGATCGGGCCGACCTCACCTGCGCGCGTCTTTTCTTGGCGGACGCAATCGGGCAGATTATCAGGAATGGCCTCGCGATCATGGGTGTTGAGGCGGTTCAGGAGATGAACTGATGGCGACGTCCGGCGACGACATTCGCGATGAAGATCGATTGCCCTGGCTCGAATCGGTCGAGCCGGAAGACGAGGGCGGCCCATCGACGATGCGCGTCGTTGGCCTGGTGATCCTTGGCCTCGTCGCGATCGCGGCGCTGGTTTATGCGGTCTATTGGGTGCAGCGGCATCACCATCCCGCCAGCGGCAACGGCGCGCTGATCGAAGCGCCCCAGGGCGATTACAAGGTTCGCCCCGATCAGCCCGGCGGCATGAAGGCGGACGGCGAGGGCACGCAAGCTCTGGCAACGAGCCAGGGCGCGGACAATGCGGACGGTTCGATCGATCTGAACGCGGTTCCGGAAAAGCCGATCACCGGCAAGATGGCGGCGCAGAACGGCGCGACAACCACGGCGGGCGGCAGCAGCGTCGCGGCGGCGGTGCCGGCATCGGGCGGCGCGCTTACCGCGCAGGCCCCCGTCAGCGCCCCCAAGGCGACGGCAGCGGCGGCTGCGAACGGCTCGGTCGTTCAGCTCGGCGCCTATCCGGACAAGGCGACTGCCAATGCGCAGTGGAAGCGCATGGCGGCGCGCTTCGCGTATCTCGCGCCGCTCGGCCAGTCGATCGAGGAGGCCAAGGTCGGCGCCGGCACCGTGTATCGACTGCGGGTCAACGCCGGCAGTGCCCAGGCCGCGAGCCAGTTGTGCGGCAAGCTGAAGGTGGCGGGCGAGGATTGCTTCGTTCCCTGACGATAGGCTAGCGCCGGCGGCATGAAGCCAGCGATCTTCGGCCTAGCCGGCCCCAGCCTCAGCGCCGACGAACGCGCATTCTTTCGCGACTGCGAGCCGGCGGGATACATTCTGTTCAGGCGCAACGTTGAGAACCGCGCCCAGCTGCGCGCGCTGACCGATGATCTGCGCGCACTGGCGGGCCGCGACGATCTCGCCATTCTGATCGATCAGGAAGGCGGCCGCGTCGCGCGAATGCAGCCGCCCGAATGGCCCGCTTTCCCCGCCGGGCCGATGTTCGACGCGCTGTATGACGTCGCGCCGATGTCGGCGATCGAGGCGGCGCGCGCCAATGCGCAGGCGATCGCGCTGATGCTTGCCGAGGTGGGCATCACGGTCGATGCGCTGCCGCTGCTCGATGTGGTTCACCCCGATACGACCGACGCGATCACGACGCGTGCCCTGGGGTCTGAACCGATGCGGGTCGCCGCCATGGGGCGCGCAATCCTCGATGGCCTGGCGCGGGGCGGCGTGGTCGGCATCGTCAAGCACATGCCGGGCCACGGCCGCGCGCAGCTTGACACCCACCTGGCCTTGCCGACCGTCACCGCCAGCGCCGAGGAACTGGAAATCGACCTGGCGCCGTTCCGCGCGCTCAAAGCGGCGCCGATGGGGATGACGTCGCACATCGTTTTCCAGGCCTGGGATCCGGAACGCCCGGCGACGCTCAGCCCGATCGTGATCGAGGATGTCATTCGCGGGCAAATCGGGTTCGATGGCCTGTTGATGACCGACGACATCGACATGAAGGCATTGAGCGGCACGGCTGGCGAAAAGGCGGCGGCGGCGATCGCGGCTGGTTGCGATCTCGTGCTCGATTGCTGGGCGCGCATGGGCGAGATGATCGAGATTGCCGATCGGCTGGACGACATCGTGCCCAAGTCGCGCGAGCGGCTCGATCGGGCGATGGCCTCTCGATCGAGGCCGGAAGGCGATCTCGATACGCTGATCGCCAAGCGCGATTCCCTACTCGCGCTGGTGTGACAGCTGCTGGCGACGCCGACTATCGCCGCCGCGACGATTGTGGCTAAGATACCGGCATGGACGCCGATCCCGATACCTTGACGATCGATATCGATGGCTGGGAAGGGCCGCTCGATCTGCTGCTCGCGCTGGCTCGGGCGCAGAAGGTCGATCTGCGGCAGCTTTCGATCCTCGATCTGGTCCAGCAATATCTCGATTATGTCGAGCAGGCCCAGGCCCTGAAGCTCGAACTGGCGGCCGATTATCTGGTGATGGCGGCGTGGCTTGCCTTCCTCAAATCGGCGCTGTTGCTGCCACGCGATCCCGAGCAGGAGCCGAGCCCGGAAGAACTCGCGCTGCGGCTGCAATTGCGGCTCGAACGCTTGCAGGCGATGCGCGAGGCGGGCGCGCGGCTGATGGCGCGCGATCGGCTGGGCCGCGACGTGTTCGGCCGCGCCGCGCCCGAGGGGTTGAGGACAGTGCGCAAGGCGCTGTGGCAGGCGGAAATCTACGATCTGATCGCCGCATATGGCCGGGTGAGCGCGCGGACGCGGCCGGTGATGCACATCGTGGCGGATCGCCCGGTGATGACGCTCGAAGCAGCGATCGAACGAGTCTCGCGGCTGATCGGCGAGACGATCGACTGGTCGACCATCGAATCGTTTCTCCCGGCCGGCGCCAGCGGCGTCTTTCGCAAATCGGCGCTGGCCTCCAGTTTCCTCGCCGCGCTCGAACTCGCGCGGCAGGGCCGGATCGAGCTTCGCCAGAAATCCGCCTTCGCGCCGCTTTATCTGAAGGCGACGGCATGAAGGCATCCGACGACCTGACTCGCGCGGTCGAGGCGGTGCTGTTCGCGGCGCAGGAACCTCTGACGGTCGATGCGATCCGCGCGCATATCGGCGAGGCTGCGGACGTGCGCGGGGTGCTGGCCGAGTTGCAGGCAGATTATGCCGGGCGCGGCATCGCGCTGGTCCGCCGCGGCGAGCGGTGGCATTTCGAAACCGCCGCCGACATGGCGCACCTGTTGCGCCGCGATCGGGAGGAGCCGCGCAAGCTCAGCCGCGCGGGCACAGAGACGCTGGCGATCATCGCCTATCACGAGCCGGTGACTCGCGCCGAGATCGAGGCGATTCGCGGCGTGCAGATTTCGAAGGGCACGCTCGACGTATTGATGGAAGCGGGGTGGGTGCGCCCCGCCGGTCGCCGCGAAGTGCCGGGGCGGCCGCTTACTTACGCGACAACCGCCGAATTTCTGGCGCATTTCGGGCTGGAAAGCCGCAGAGATCTGCCTGGAATCGATGATCTGCGCGCCGCCGGACTGCTCGATCCTGTCGATCTCGCTTTTGACAACAGCGAGGTAGAAAAAGACGAGGAAGAGGCCTAGATAGACATGGTTCCCCAAGGAGAATGATCATGGGCAGTTTTGGCCCCCTGCACTGGATTGTCGTCGCCATCATCGCCGTGCTCGTGCTGGGCGGTGGCCGGTTTTCGAACCTGATGGGCGATGTCGCCAAGGGCGTGAAGAACTTCAAGAAGGGCATGGCCGAGGAAGATGACGAGCCGCGGCGCGAAACGAGCCGGATCGAGGCGCAAAAGGCCGCCGAACCCGCGTTCGACCGCGATGGCGAAAAGATCCGCGAGGATCGCTGACGCGTTCCGCCAGCAACCGAGGCCTGACTGAATGCTCGATATCGGGTCTCCCGAACTATTGCTCATCGCGATCGTGGCGATCGTCGTGATCGGTCCCAAGGACCTGCCCAAGGCAATGCGGGTGGTGGGTTATTGGGTCGGCAAGGCGCGCGGCACGATGCGCCAGTTCCGCGCCGGCTTCGATGCGATGGTGCGCGAGGCCGAACTGGCCGAAATGGAAAAGAAGTGGGCGGAAGAAAACAAGCGGATCATGGCCGCGCACCCCACGAGCGAGAGCGAAACGCCTCCTGTCGAACCCACGGTGCCGGCGCCTGCTGGCGAGGATGGTGATCCGGTGATGGTCGCTAAACCGGCGGTGAAGGATCAGCCGGTCTCTACGGTCGTCGAGCCAGCCGCTGCGGAACCCGAACTACCGCTGGCTCCGACGCCGGGAAAGCGTGCGTCGTGAGCGAGGCGGACGAACTCGAGGACAGCCGCGCACCGCTGCTCGATCATCTCATCGAACTGCGGCGACGCCTGCTCTATTGCATCGTCGCGCTGATCGGCACGTTCCTTATCTGCTTCTATTTTTCCGAGGACATTTTCGCGTTCCTGCTCCAGCCGCTCAAGGCGGCGGGGCAATCGACGGTGATCTACACGCAGATATTCGAGGCGTTCTTCGTCCAGGTGAAGGTCGCCTTCTTTGCCGCGATGATGGTGTCGTTCCCGATCATCGCCAACCAGCTGTGGCAATTCGTCGCGCCGGGCCTCTACAAGAAGGAAAAGCGGGCGCTGCTGCCCTTCCTGCTGGCGACGCCGATATTGTTCCTGATGGGCGCGGCGATGGCCTATTTCGTGGCCGTGCCGATGGCGCTGCATTTTCTGCTGAGCTTCCAGGGCGATGTCGGCGGGGTTCACCGCGAAGCATTGCCCGCGATCGGCAATTATTTGTCGTTCATCATGCAGTTCCTGTTCGCCTTCGGTCTCGCCTTTCTGTTGCCGGTGCTGATGATGTTGCTCGCGCGCGCCGGGATCGTCAGCCGCGCGCAGCTCAAGAGCGCGCGGCGTTATGCGATCGTCGCCGCCTTCGTCGTGGCCGCCGTGCTGACGCCGCCTGATATCGGATCGCAACTGCTGCTCGCGATTCCGCTTTGCATCCTCTACGAACTGGGCCTGATCGGTATCTGGTTCAGCGAGCGCCGGCAATCGCGCGAACTCGCGGCAGCCGATCCCAGCGCCGCGGAATAGCCACGGAAAAGGGCTCCCCCGGCATGGGGAGAGCCCTTCCTCGAACGATAACTGAGCGGCTTACTTGGCGTCGTCGGCGGTATGGGCGACCGTCTCGCCCGCCGAGGACACATCCTTGCCGGCGCCCTCAATCGTGTTGCACGCGCTGACCAACAGCGCGCCAGCAACAAGGGCCAGTCCAACCAGTTTACGCATCTACCTTCTCCTGACTGCAGGGCATCACCCCTGGCTGGCGATTCAATGTCGGACGACGGATTTCGTTCCGTGAAGCGAACGGATTTCGCCCATCATGTCGCTCGTGGCGTCGCATCGTCGAGGCAAGGCTGGGTTATGAAATGATTTAGGCCCGGACGCGTCACCGGGGGGGAGGGTTGACGCATCCGGGCCTATTACTTGGATAGCGAGAGCGGGGGGGCATAAAGTCACTATCCGAAGAGCAAAACGCGCTCTCCAACGCCCGGTTCCCAAAAAAACCAAAAATAATTTTGTTGGGTCGGCGAACTCAATCGCGGCCGAGAACGGCAATCGTAATTTCGTATGCGCCCGTGAGCGGCTCGTGATGCAGCGCCGATCGCAGCTGGCGGGAAAGACCCTCCATCACGCGGCCGTAGCGATTGTCGATCTCGCGCTGCAACGCGTCGCATTGGATGAGCGACGGCGAGCTGACGCGGAGCACGGCGCGCTTTTCGTCCTCATCGGCGCGAAGCGAAATACGGATCTGCGCACGATCGTCGCACATCATCGCCAACTCGATGATTTCGGTGGCGAGGAAAGCGACAGCCACGGCGACATCCTGCGTGGCGAAGAACGGCTCGACGTCCAGCGTGATGCCGAGATCGGCCGAACGATCGGGCGCGGTGGCGCGGATGTTGGAGGCCAGCTCGCCGATCACCGAGCGCAGCGAAAGGCCGCGATTCTCCTCCATTTCGGCGAAATGGTAACGATGAACCACGGACAGCGCATCGACCCGGCGCTGGATCGAGGCATAAGCGACCGTCGCATCGGGCGATCGCGCGCCGCGGGCGTGGAAATTGATGAGGCTGGAGATCACCTGCAGGTTGTTCTTGACGCGGTGATGCACCTCCCGCGTCAACTTGGTCTGCCGCACCAGCCCCTCGGCCAGTCCCTGCTCATGCGCAGCGACCGTTCGGCTGATCGTTCGGAAGGTGTCACCCAGCTCGCGGATTTCCTGTGCGGGAACGGTGCGAAGCGATCCCGTATCGATCTCTTCGCCGGGAACATAGGCGGCAACGCTGGCGCGCAGCCGCCGGAGCGGATTGATCAACAGCCGATCGACGACGAACCAGGCGATGCTCGCGGCCGCAGCCCACATCAGCAGCGGCAGCACCATCGCCAGCAACAAGGGCGAGGAAATCGGCGCGCTGCGCACGCTCATGCTGAGGCCCAGCCCGGCAAATCCAAGGCTGGCCTTGGCGGTCTGCCGGCGATCGAGCGGACCGCCGCCACCAAGCGTTTCGAGCGCAAGCTCCTGGTCGCCGAGCGTCAATGTCGATGCGGCGGCGGGTGCGAAGCCGGCGGGGCGGGCAACGCGCTCCAGCAGGTCGGTCGGGAAAAAGGCGGTCGCGGTGGTCGATCGCATGGTGCCGCGCATCGCCAACACCAGGCCTTCGCCTTCGACCAGTCGGGCGGCGATCGCATCGGGATCCTCGGGCGCCTTGATCCGCAATGCCGCGGGCAATGCGTCTCCGCAAACGACCTTGCCGCTCCGGTCGGCGATCATGAACCGCGATCCGCCGACGATCTGCTGGGCGAACACGCCCTGCGCGCGTGCGCAGCTCGGCGCGTCAGCCGCGTCGGCATCCAGCGCGTTCAGCGTCACGCGCAGCGCGGTCATGTCTCCGATCAGTTCGATCGCCAGGCTGCGCGCGCTCTCCCGCACGCCGACGCCTAGACGGGCGCGAGCCTGCTGGTCGACGTTGCGATTGGTCTGCAGCGTGGCGAACAGCGCGATCACCGCGAGCGGCAGCAGCGCGGCGCTGAGGATCAGAAAAAGTTTGGCGCCGGTGGGCAGCCGCGTCGCCATTGCCCAGAAGCCGGATCGTCGTCGGTTTGGGGCGATCGGTTCCATCGCTCGCGGCGTCAGCCGAGCTTGCCGAGCAGATCCAGCATCTCGTCAGGAACCGCCTCATCCACGGTCTTTTGATAGACCGATCGGAGAGCGGATCCCATCTCCTTGTTCTTGCTGTCCGTTTTTGTCGGATGCGCCGCAGCGGACTTCGGCTTCTTCGACGACTCTCGGTCCGAACGCAACGTGGTCCCCCTAAAGGCGGCCGGCGATCTGCCGGCGA
>JBQCEK010000245.1:0-2103 GCA_051960335.1 Sphingomonas sp. | reverse complement strand
CTGGAAATGGCCGTTTACCGCCTCGAACGCCGCCAGAAGGCGTTGCCGCCCCTCGCGATTGAGATTGCAGATCGATCCACGCAGGCGATTGACCGCCAGCCCCAGTTCCTCGCGCTCGGCGGCATTGGCGAGGCGCGTCGCATCGAGTTCGGCGAGCTCGGCTTCGGCGACGAGATTGACCGGGCCGATGCGCTCACGATCGATCGTCAGCTTCTCATGGGTGCTCGCCTCGACGGCGGGGGTGCCGACATCGGCGCTGGCAAAGCCGAGGCGTTCCGGCAGCACCGGCGGCGGACATTCGAAGCGCTCGCCGGAGAGGCGCCCCATCTCGACGCGGCGTTGCTCCTGATTTTCCGCCCGGGCAGCGGCGCCGGCGCGCGCCTCGCGGACTTCGGCCAGCGCCTCGCCGGCGATCCGCACGACGTCGTCCGCGCTGCGCAGCGCAGCGTCAGCCGCCGTTTCCTCGCCCATCGTCGCCTCCGCCGCACCGCGCGCCGCCGAGTGATCGCGATCGACGCTCGCAATCTCCTCGTCCAGCGCTTGCGGTCGCGCGGCGAGCTGGTCGGCCTCGCGCGTCAGATCGGCATCGCGCTTTTCCATGTCCGCGATGCGGCGGGCGGCCTCGCCGGCGCGCGCGCGCCAGCTGCGCGACTCGGCCTGGGCCGCGGCAAGCCGTTCGCGGCGGCCGGCGATGTCCCGATCGAGCCCCGCTCGGTCGGCGCGCGCCTGCGCGGTCGTCGTGCGGCGCGCCTCGGCTTCCGATTGCAGATGCTGAACGCGTGTCGCGGTTGCGGCGCCATCGGGGAGCGCTGCGATCGCCGCCTCGGCCCGGCGTCGCTCGGCGTCGGCCTCCTCATGGTCGGCGGCGACCCGGCGGGACCGGACGTCGAGATCCGCCGCCTTGGCCTCGATCCGCTCGAGCGCGGCGGCGGCGCGATCTTCGGCGCGGGCAGCGTCACGCTGCGCCGCCTCCGCGCGTTCCAGGGCGCCCCGCGCCGCCTGCGCCTGGCTGCGCGCGTCCGCAATCGCCTGTTCGAGGCGAGCGAGCTCGGCTTCGGCGCCAGCGACCTTTTCCGCCGCCGCCGGCCGCGCCTTGCGAAGCGCCGCGAGACGATTGACGCGTTCCAGCCGCTCGGCCGCCGCCGCGCCGCCCGACCGGGCGACGAAGCCATCCCATCGCCGCAGCACGCCGCCCAAGGTGACCAGCCGTTGGCCGACCGCGAGCGCCTGCTTTTCATCTGCATCGGCCACGAACACCTGCGCCAGACGGCGCGCCAGCCCGTCGGGCGCGGCGACATGCTTGCCTAGTGCCACCGTGCCGACCGGCGGCGCGGGGTCGCCCGATTGCGGTGCAGCGCCCTGCCAGAAGCGATCGGCGGCGGTATCCAGCCCGGCCTCGAGATCGTCGCCCAGCGCCGCCGCCAGCGCTCGCTCGAACCCGGGATCGGCACTGACCCGATCGAGCAGCCGATCACGCCCGCTTGGCTTGACGGCCTGTTCCAGCGCGGCCGCTTCGCTATCAAGCGCGGCGAGATCGGCGCGCGCGCTTGCGCGGCGTGCCTGGGCGCGGTCGCGCGCTTCGATATGGCTGTGTTCGTCGCTATCGGCGCGCGCACGTGCGGCTCGTGCCGTCTCCGCTGCATCGATCGCCGTGACACGCGCCGCGGCGGCGGCTTCGCGATCGGCCTTCAGCGGCGCGGCATCGCCCAGCGCGGCGCGTTCGGCCTCCAGCTGGCCTCGATCGCGCGCCGCCCGATCGAGGCGCGCGCGCGCCGCCTGAAGCGCCGCTTGAGCGACGCGCGCGTCCGCCGCCTCGCTCGCCTGCGCGGCCAGGGCCTGGGCCAGCGCCACCTCGGCATCGCGCGCGTGGCGCTCAGCCGCCGCAAGCGCGGCATCGAGTTGCGGCAGGCGCTCGGACGCGCTGGCGATATCGGTTTCGAGAGCCCTGGTTTCCGCAGCCAACCGGGCGAGCGCGTCGGCGGCATCGTTGGCGAGCGCGCCCTCACGCTCGCGATCGGTGACGATCCGCGCCCGCGCATCGGCCAGCTCGGCGATACGGCGATCGAGCGCGGCGCGCTCCGTTCGCAAGGTTTCCAGTCGGTG
>JBQCEK010000244.1:0-5239 GCA_051960335.1 Sphingomonas sp. | reverse complement strand
ACCGCGCCGGCGAGACCGCCGACGGCCGCGCCGATCACTGCGCCGGTGAGGACGCTGACGCCGGGAAGGACGGCGCCGGCAACCGCGCCGATCGCGGCGCCGCCAAGAGCACCGGTGGCGGCGCTGCCGAGAACGCTGTGGCTGGCGGGATCATAGCCCTGCGGCGTGCCGGCATAATATTGGCCGTTGTAGGTATAGCCGTCGACGTAACCGTCGTTGTTGGTGTCGGACCAGGTCGCGCCGGCGAGACCGCCGATCGCTGCACCGACCGCCGCGCCCTCGATGACGCTGACGCCCGGGACCACCGCACCGACAGCAGCACCGCCGACCGCACCGATGCCGGCGTCGCGAGCGACGTTCGGATTGCTTGCGCAGGCGCTGAGCATCGCGGTTCCGGCCAAGAGGCCCAAGATGGAATTACGCATAGTCTTTCTCCCGTTTTGTTGAGCTGCCGGGACATGCCGCAGGAACCGGAGCTCCCGACGGATTGCATGTCGCACCACCGGAAACGAGGATTCGCCGCTATCGTTCCGCAGCCGCGACAATAGCTGCAGCGGGTGCGCCGGATTGCATCAACGGGCTTGTTAACGCCCGCCGCCGTCCGCTAGTTTCGCAGTCGGCATGAAAGCGACCATCTATCATAATCCCAAGTGCGGAACGTCGCGCAAGACGCTTGAAATCCTGCGCGATTCCGGGGCGGACATCTGGATCCACGAATATTTGAAGAACCCGCCAACGCGCGACCAGCTGGAGCAGCTTTACCGCCGCGCCGGAATCACGCCGCGCGAAGGTCTCCGCGAGAAGGAGCCCCTCGCCCGCGAGCTTGGCCTGACACACGCCGATGCCACCGACGCGCAGATTCTCGATGCAATGGTCGCCAATCCGATCCTGATCGAGCGCCCGCTGGTCGAGACCGGCAAGGGCGTCCGTCTCTGCCGCCCGCAGGATCGCGTCCGCGAGATTTTGTGAATTCGCCATCCCGCGAAAGCGGGAACCCAGCTAAAAGACAAACTAGGCCCCCGCCTTCGCGGGAATGACGACAGTTTGGGATATGGCTCACCTCGACCCGCGTCTCCTCCTGCAGGGCTATGCCACCGGCATCTTTCCGATGGCCGACAGCCGCGATGCCGAGGATTTATTCTGGGTCGAGCCGCGTGCCCGCGCGATCCTGCCGCTCGACAGCTTCCATCTTTCCCGGTCCCTTCGCCGGACGGTCCAGCGCGGCGCATTCGCGGTTACCCGCGACCGCGCCTTCCACGCCGTGATCGCAGCTTGCGCCGACCGCGACGAGACGTGGATCAACGGCGAGATCGAGCAGGCCATGCTCGCGCTCCACGCCTCGGGCCACGCCCATTCGATCGAAGTGTGGAACCGAGACGTGCTTGCCGGCGGCCTCTATGGAGTCAGCCTCGGCCGCGCCTTCTTCGGTGAAAGCATGTTCAGCCGGCAGACCGACGCCTCGAAGGTCGCGCTCGCCTGGCTGGTCGCGCGCCTGAAAGCGGGCGGCTTCACCTTGCTCGATTGCCAGTTCCAGACCGATCACCTCGCCTCCTTGGGCGCGATCGAGATCCCCCGGCGCGATTATCTGGCGTTGCTGGGGGAAGCGCTGGGCGACGCCGCCGGAGCCGGGCTGGGTGCGGCCGAAACGGCGACCACGGGCGCATCGGCACCGGCGTCATCCGCGGCCGGCTCCGCCGAATTTTTCGCGCTGGAGACCGCGGCACTCGATACATCGGCGACCGACACCGTATCCGGCCCCTTGTCCGGGCGGGACATCTTGCAGCTCTTCGTCCAGACGTCGTAGATCGGGTTCTGGACGACGTTCAGGCTCGGCCGTTCCTTGTAGAGCCAGCCCGAAAACACCCGTCGCCATTCGCCGCTCGTCTGTCGCACGTCGAGCTGGACGAAGGCGCCGGTATAATGCTCCGGCTCCCACGGCGCGGTTTCCTCGCACGCGCGCAGCCTGACGACCGCGTCGCCGACGCGCACCGCCTGCCCCGGCTTCAGCGTCAAATCATGGCTTTCACCGTTGCGCTTGTTGAGCAGCCCGACCACCGCGATGCGCTGCGCCATCGGCGTTGCGCCCTGTTCGGTATCCACGTCCTGCGGCACGTCGATGGTGACGACGCCGGACGTCGTTTCATCATCCGGATCGGTTGTCGGCGTCGGTGTCGGTGTCGGCGCCGGCGCGGCCTCTGCTTCGGCGCGGCCGTCGCGCAGCACCTCAAGGCCCTGCCAAGCACCCGCCCCGATCAACACCGCGATCGCGGCGCCGCCGGCGATCCAGGCGCGTTTCATCCCTCGGGCGTCCAGGCTTCGTAATCGCCCGTCGCCGCGGCGCGCCGTCCGCCCTTTTCGAGCGCGCCCGGCGGGCGATAGGCCAGCGCCGTGCCGGTCATGTTCGGCACGGCGGGCTTTTCCCAGCCGCGCACCGGCGGCAGCGCCCGATCGGGCACGTCATCGATCTGATGGTGCAGCCAGCCGAACCATTCGGGCGGCACCCGGCTGGCGTCGTTCGATCCCTTATAGACCACCCAGCGCCGCGGGATGCCGTTCGGATCCGCGCCGCCTTGAAAATAGACGTTGCCGAGCGAATCTTCGCCCACCCTGGATTTGCCGCGCAGGCCCATCCACGTGCCGAAGGTGATGCCGTCCCACCAGGTGAAGGTGTTCTTCAGAAGTCCCATGCCCGCCGCTTAGCCGCCTGCGCGAAACCTCGCAACCGGGCTCGCGCTGCGTGACGGGGATCATGCGATCAAATCAGCGCTTGGCGGGAAGCGTCGGCGGCTACCAGCTGACCTTGTCGCCCTCGGCGATGCCCAGATCGGCGCTCCGCCCGCCCTTGATTTCCAGCACCGCGGCGACCGGTTCGCCCGACGAGAGCGGAGTCTGATCGAACGGCACCGCGTTCTCGGCGATTCGAGCGATCGTGTGATCTGCGCGAATGAAGATGATGTCGAGCGCGCTGGGCGTGTCCTTCATCCAGAAATTGGCGTTCTGCGGCGCGCCGCCACCGGGCGGATAAGGCGCGAACAGCATCCCGCCGTCATCGGTCAGGTCGGTGCGATACATCAGTCCCTTTTCCTGCTCGGCCGCGGTCACGGCGCGTTCGACGGAGAAGACATGCGCGCCGCTCGCGCTGACGATGGTCACGGCGATCGTCTTCGGCGTCACCGCCTGCTCCCCGCCGGTCGAGGAGGCGGCGCGCTGCTGACAACCGGCGAGCGCCAGCAGCGCCAGCGCGCACATGGCGGTGCGTCGACGCATCGCTTCAGAAAAATGGCTCGACAGCGACCGCCAGCGGTCCTTTTCGCGCATCGGCGATCCGGGCGCGCAGCGGCTGATCGGGCTCCACATCACCCACCGCGCCGCGCCGCAACGTTTCGATATGCACGAAAATATCGGGCGAATCGGCATCGCGAACCAGAAACCCATAGCCCTTCAGCCGATTGAACCATTTCACGCGAACCGATTCGAAGGGGCCCGCCGAATCGAGCAACGCCTCGATTTCGGCATTGGTCGCCGCGCTCGCCCGGCTTGGCGGCTCGATCGCGTTGGTCAGATCGATCGACAGGATTTCGCGCGCCTGAAGCCCGCGATCGCGCCGCACGACGAGGCATTCCACCCGCGCGCCCTCGGGCAGGCTGCGCCGCCCGTGCGGCTGAAGCACCGAGAAATGCACCAGAATATCGCCCGACGCGCCATCGTCGGCGACCAGGAAGCCGAACCCGCGCGTAACATCGAACCATTTGAGCGTGCCGCTCAACCGCTCATCTTCCTCGATGGAGACGATCGCGCGCGCATCGTCGCTCGGCATCAACGCCGCCTCTTCAGGCATCGGCTGAGGATCGACACGCATCATCACTTTCCCCCGAAGCGGGACTAGCACAGCTCATCGAAATGGCAAAAATGATCTGCCTATTCGCCATGCAGCACGTCCACATCCTCGCCGGGCGCCATATCGACGATCCGCCGGGCAAGCGCGAACGAATGACCGCCGCGAACCATCTGCGCCAGCTGCTTCTCGCGTTGCGGCCGCTCTGCCCGCTCGCTGGCGAAGGGGCCGATCCGCTTGCGCCGCGCCAGCGCCAGCGCCGCCTCGGTCGCGCCCTCGGCGATCTGCGGCGCCACCGCCTCGGCATCCTCGGCCTCGATGCCGGCCGCGCGAAAGGCGACCGCGATCCGTCGTTCGCCCAGCCCGCGTCGCGCCATCGATCGCGCGCGCGCCTCGGCAAAGGCGCGGTCGTCGATATAGCCAAGCTCGGCGAAGCGATCGGCCAGCGCCTGCGGATCGCTCGCCGGCCCGTCCCAGCCGCGCTCGCGCACCTTGCGGCGAAGGTAATCGGCCAGTTTCGCGCGGCTCGTGGCGAACCGCTCGACATAGCGCAACGCGAGCCGATCGAGCGACTCGCGGTCAAGCGGCGGCGGTGCGCGGCGGGTTTGGCTCATTGCGCCATCATTGTGCCACAGTCGGAACGGATTTTGAACGCCAACGCGGGGCAAACGCGCGAGGTGTATGATTGTGCGCGACCGGGCGGATGCCGCTGGATACCGCGATAAGGGCGCTAGGAATGATGGCTGAACCAGATATGCGACTTGATGGCGCGAGCGTCGGCATGGCGCCGACGCCAACCGATGACGGCCTGCCGCGTCGCTTCTCCGATTTCGAAACGCTTGGCGATGCGCTCGATTATGCCGCGCAAGGCGTTCGTGGGCTCAATTTCCACGATCCGCGCGGCGCACTGCTGCGGGCCTATCCGTTCGCGGAGCTGCGCGAGGATGCGCTGCTGGCGGCGCGCCGGCTGATCGCCGCCGGCATCGCGCCGCGTGACCGGGTCGCGCTGATTGCCGAGACCAGCGCGGAGTTCGCCGCCTTGTTCTTCGGCACGGTCTATGCCGGCGCGTGGCCGGTGCCGCTGCCGCTGCCCACATCGTTCGGCGGCCGCGATTCCTACGTGGAGCAGCTGCGCGTCCAATTGGCGAGTTGCGAGCCCACGCTGCTGGTGTTCCCGCCCGAGCTTTCGGAGATGGCCGGCGAAGCTGCCCGGCTGGTCGGCTGCGAAGCGATTGATTGGGACGCGCTGGCGCACCGCGACGCGCCCGCAGCGCCGTTCCCTGAAGCGAGCGCGGACGATATCGCTTATCTGCAATATTCCAGCGGATCGACTCGTTTCCCGCACGGCGTGATCATCACCCACCGCGCGCTGCTGAACAATCTTGCCGCGCATAGCCACGGCAT
>JBQCEK010000243.1:0-7241 GCA_051960335.1 Sphingomonas sp. | reverse complement strand
GCCACGTCGCCATCGCCGATCAGCACCACGCCGCAGCCGACGTCGCGCAGCTCGGCGATCAGCTTCTCATGGCGCGGGCGATCGAGCACACAGGCGATGATCTCGTGCGGCTGCACGCCCTTGGCCTTGGCGATTGCGCAGACATTCTCGGTCGGCGTCTTGTTGAGGTCGATCACGCCCTCGGGATAGCCCGGGCCGACCGCGATCTTGTCCATATAGACGTCGGGCGCGTTGAGCAGGCCGCCCTTCTCGGCGACGGCGAGCACCGCCAGCGCGTTCGGGCCGGCCTTGGCGCAGATCGTGGTGCCTTCGAGCGGATCGAGCGCGATGTCGATCGACGGGCTGTCGTCCCCGCCCCGACCGACCTTCTCGCCGATATAGAGCATCGGCGCTTCGTCGCGCTCGCCCTCGCCGATCACCACGGTGCCGTTCATGTCGAGCTCGTTCAGCGCGGCGCGCATCGCCTCGACGGCGGCGGCATCGGCCGCCTTCTCGTCACCGCGACCGACCAGCGTGGAGGCGGCGATCGCCGCGGCTTCGGTGACTCGCACCATCTCGAGTACGAGAACGCGATCGAGGACGTGGCTTGCTTCGGGCATCAACGGCTCTCCTGTTATCAGGGCAGGCGATAAGCGGCGACCGTGACGATGTCGAGCCTAGCTCGTCGAGTGGGAAAAACCGTCGGCCAGCTTTCTCTTAATAGTCGTCATCCCAGCGAAAGCTGGGGTGACTCTGTCTGCTTGCCGCCAAGCAGTCGCTTCCGCTTAAAAGGCCACGCTCTACGGCGCGGCGGCCGGTTTCGGCGGCCAGGCGATCTGGAACAGCGTCGGCCAGTCCTTGCCGGTGACGAACAGCCGCTTGCCCTTGGCGTCCCAGGCGATGCCGTTGGGCACATCGTCATAGCCTCGCGGATTGACCTGCGCGGTGAGCGCGCTGAGATCGATCCAGCCGGTGACATGTCCGGTCGCCGGATCGATCCGTGCGATCACGTTCGTCATCCACACGTTGGCGAGGATTTCGCCATCGACCCATTCGAGCTCGTTGATATTGTCGAGCGGCCGGCCATCGGCGGTGACGGCGATTCGGCGCTGCTCGGCGAAGGTCTCCGGATCGAGCACGCGGATCTGATCGGTGCCGTCGGACATCAACAGGTGCTTGCCGTCGCTGGTCAGCGCCCAGCCCTCGCCGGGATAATGAAATTCCGAAAGCATCCGGAAACCATCGAGCGTCCAGCGCCAGCCGATCTGCTGCTTCCACGTCAGGCTGACGATCTGGTCTTTCCACACGGCGATCCCCTCGCCAAAGGTCGGCGCCGGAATATCCACCTTGTGCAACACCTTGCCCGTGGCGAGATCGACCTTGCGGATCGACGATCGGCCCGGCTCGCCGGTCGCCTCGTAAAGAAAGCCGCCGTGATAGAGCAGCCCTTCGGTGAAGGCGCGGGGATCGTGCGGGAAGGTGGCGATCACTTTGGCCGGCTCGATCGGAATCGCCGCCTGCGCCGCAACCGGGGCGACAAGAGCCGACAGCCAGCCGGCAAGAAGGAGGGGCCACCACATTCTTCCGTTCGCCCTGAGCGAGTCGAAGGGCGCCCGGCCTGAGGCTCGGGCCGTCCTTGAAGCACGTCCTTTGACACGCTCAGGACGAACGGGGCTATTGTGGCTCGGCTGGATCACTCTTCGCCCTAATCGCGCAGCAGCTCGTTGATGCCGGTTTTCGCGCGGGTCTGCGCGTCGACGGTCTTGACGATCACCGCGCAATACAGCGCCGGCTTGCCGTCTCCCCCGCCGATCGAGCCCGGCACCACCACCGCATAAGGCGGCACCGCGCCGCGGTGCACCTCGCCGGTCGCCCGGTCGATGATCTTGGTCGATGCGCCGAGATAGACGCCCATCGACAGCACCGCGCCTTCACCCACGCGAACGCCTTCGGCCACTTCCGCGCGCGCGCCGATGAACGCACCGTCGCCGATGATCACCGGATCGGCCTGCAACGGTTCGAGCACCCCGCCAATCCCCGCGCCGCCCGACAGGTGCACGTTCTTGCCGATCTGCGCGCAACTGCCGACCGTCGCCCAGGTATCGACCATGGTTCCTTCTCCGACATGCGCGCCGATATTGACGAAGCTCGGCATCAGCACTGCGCCCTTGCCGATGAACGCACCCTTGCGCACGATCGCCCCCGGCACCGCGCGAAAGCCCGCCTGACGGAATTCGCCCGCGCCCCAGGCGGAGAATTTGGACGGCACCTTGTCCCACCAGTTCGCGCCGCCAGGGCCACCGGCGATTTCGCTCATGTCATTGAGCCGGAAGGACAGCAGCACCGCCTTCTTCAGCCATTGATTGACCTGCCAGCCGCCCTCGCCGTCGGGCGCCGCCACCCGCGCCGCACCCGAATCGAGCATCGCCAGCGCCCGATCGACCGCCTGGCGGATCGATCCCTTGGTTTCCGCGCCGATGGTCGCGCGATCCTCCCAGGCGGCATCGATGGTCTGCTGAAGCTCGTCGGTCATGCCTTCTCCCATAAATCGTGCAGCCAGGCGGTGATATCGCCGGTGGTGAAATCGATGAAGCTGCGGTCACGATCGACCGCCTGCTCGGAGCCGTTGTCGATCCACACCGTCGTCATGCCGATCGCCTTGGCCGGCGCAAGATTGCGGGCCATGTCGTCGGCGAACAGACTTTCGCGCGGATCGATGCGGAACGCCGCGCACATGCCCGAATAGGCGTCCGGATGCGGCTTGGGTACATAGCCGCAAGCGTGGACGTCGTGCACGCCGGCGAAGCTTTCGCTCAACCCCAGGCGATCGAGCACGCGCCCGGCATAAGCGGCATCGGCGTTGGTGAAGATGTATTTTTCGCCCGGCAGCCGCGCGATCGCCGCGGCGAGCGGTGCGTTCGAGTCGATCACGTCGAGCTCGACGTCATGGACTCGCGCCAGATAGTCGTGCGGATCGACGTCGTGATCGGCCATCAATCCCGCCAGCGTCGTGCCGTGGGCGTGGAAATAGCCCTTCTGGATGCGACGCGCCTCCGCCTCGTCGACGCCGAAACGATCGGCCACATAGGCCCCGATCCGCGCGTCGATCTGCACGAACAGGTCCGCGCTCGCCGGATACAGCGTGTTGTCGAGGTCGAAAATCCAGTTGCGGATATGGCCGAGGCGCGCAAGCATGTCGCCGCGGGCTTAGGCGGCGCTCGCGACAGGGGCAAGATCGCATCGGCGAGTCGATCTTAAACGACCGGAAACCAATCGGGATGGATTAAGCCGAAACGAATGCCGTCGGGGGATGGGGGTTTGGATGGGCGCGTATCGGTTACGATTGCTGCAGGGCGGCGCACTCGGCGCGGCGCTGCTGGTTGCGGCATGCGGCGGGGGCGGCGGCGTGAACAGCACGCCGACACCGCCGAACACGCCGGCGCCCTCGCCGACACCGACACCGACGCCCTCGCCGACGCCCGCCCCAACACCGACGCCCCCACCAACCAATTACGACACCGCCGAATATCGCGGCACCGTGGGCGCGGTATCGATGAACGCGCTGGTCGCCTATCAGGCGGGATCGACCGGCAAGTCGATCAAGATCGGCATCGTCGACAGCGGGATCGATCCGCAAAACACCGCTTTCACCGGCCGGATCGATCCCGCATCGAGGGACGTGGCCGGCAGCCGCGCGCTCGCCGATGAGGGCGGGCACGGCACCGCCGTCGCCTTCACCGCCGCGGGCGGGCGCAACGGCACGGGCGCCGAAGGCGTGGCGTTCGACGCCACCTTGCTGGTGATGCGCGCCGATACGCCCGGCACTTGCGCCAAGCAGGATAGCGACGGCAATCCCGATTGCAGCTTCAACGACAGCGCCATCGCCACCGGCATCACCACCGCCGCCAATAATGGCGCCAAGGTGATCAACCTCTCGCTCGGCGGCAGCGCGCCATCGCAAGGCGTGATCAACGCCATCGCCCAGGCCGCCGCCAAGGGCGTCATCGTCGTCATCGCCGCCGGCAATGACGGCACGGCGAATCCCGATCCGTTCGCAGACATTCCCGCCAATGCCGCCAGTTCCAAAGGCCTGGTGATCATCGCCGGCTCGGTCGATTCCAACGACGTGATCTCCTCGTTCAGCGACAAGGCCGGGGACGGCGCGGCGCATTTCCTCGCCGCGGTCGGCGAAAGCGTCGTCGCTCCCTGCCCCGGCGAGCAGACCGCCTGCCTGTGGGACGGCACCTCGCTTGCCGCGCCGCAGATTTCGGGGGCGGTGGCGCTGCTGGCCCAGGCCTTTCCCAATCTCTCCGGCGCGCAGATCGTCAGCATCCTGTTCCAGAGCGCGCGGGACGCTGGCGCCGCCAGGGTCGATCCGGTTTACGGCAACGGCATCCTCGATCTCACCCGCGCGTTCCAGCCGGTCGGCACCACCTCGGTCGCCGGCGCGCGCGGCGCGGTGTCGCTCGCCAGCAACGCGACGCTGTCGGCGCCGATGGGGGACGCCGCGCAAGGCCCAGTCGGCGCGGTGATCCTCGACGGTTTCGATCGCGCCTTCGCGGTCAATCTGGCGCGCACGATCCGCACCAGCGGGCCGGTCCACACGCTCACCGGCGCGCTGGAAACGCGCGATCGAAACTATGTCATCGATGCCGGCCGCATGTCGGTTGCAGTGACGATCGCGCCGGGCCGCGATCAGACGCGCATCGAACGAACGCTGCTCAGCCCCGAACAGGCCGACGGCGCCCGGGCGATCGCCGGCATCGTCACCACCCGGCTGGGCGACACGGCGCAGTTCGCCGTCGGCTTTTCGCAAAGCGGCGCGACGCTCGAGGCGCGGCTGGTCGGACGGAGCGACCCCGCCTTCCTCGTCGCGCGCGATCCTACCGAGGGACAGGGCTTTCTCACCGATGTCGGCGGCTCGGCGGCGATGCGCCAGCAGTTCGGCAAATGGGGGCTGACCGCGGCGATCGAGAACGGCGCCGTGCTCGCCCCCGTCGCCAGCGATATCGCGCTTCGCGATCCCTATCGCCGCTTCGGCTACAGCCGCATGTCGATCGCCGCCGATCGCCGTTTCGGCCCACTTTCCGCCTCGCTCAGCGGCAGCTGGCTGGATGAACAGGATACCGTGCTCGGTGCGCGCTTCGGCGACGGGCTGGGCGACACGCGCGCGACGAGCTGGTTCGTCGATGCCGCCGCGCGGCTCGATCTCGGCGCGGGCTGGTCGCTGAACGGCACCGCGCGGCAAGGGTGGACGCTCGCTCAGGTTCGCGCCGGGCTAAGCGGGTCGGGGCTGATCCGCACCAACGCCTATGCGGCGAGCATCGCGAAGGACGGCGTGTTCGGCGCATCGGACGGTTTCGGGCTGGGCGTGGCGCAGCCGCTGCGCGTGTCACGCGGGGGCATCGATCTGCGCCTGCCCGCTTATTATGATTATGCGACGGCGTCGGTGACAGCCTGGTCCGATCAGCGGCTGAACCTTGCCCCCACCGGCCGGGAGATCGACGTCGAGGCGCGCTACGCCTTTCCGCTCGGCGCGGGGCAGCTCGAAACCAACCTGTTCTGGCGGCGTGACCCCGGGAATTTCGCCGCCCTGCCCGACGATCGCGGCGCAGCGCTGCGCTACGGCGTCGCATTCTGATTGTCGCGGGCGGCGCTTGAGGGGCGCTGGGCCAGCTGCTAGGCATCCGGCATGAGCATCGCTGCGATCATCGGCCGCCAACAACGCTGCGCCATCTCGGCAGTGTTCGTGCGCGCATTCGATTGATCGGGCGACTTAGTCAAACAGCCCCCCAATTATTTTCCGCGTCTCAACCCTGCCCGGCCGGCGGGGTTTTTCGCGTCGTTCGGGCGTCATCACAAAGGCCGCAAGACATGTCTTTGCCGGACGAAGCATCGATCGAACGACTCGCGCTGCGCGTTCTCGATCAAAGCCTCCCGAAGGAAAAATGGACGCACGCCAGCCACTTCGCCCTGGCGCTGTGGCTGCTGCGCTATCGAGAGGATCTCGCCGCGCCTGACCAGATCAGGCGCGTGATCACCCGTTACAACGAGGCGACCGGCACGGCGAACACCGACAGCGCGGGCTATCATCACACGATCACGCTGGCGTCGATGCGCGGCGCGGCCGATCAGCTTCGCCGCCTGCCGCCCGGCGGCACGCTGGCGGACGCGCTTGCCGCCCTCATGGCATCCCGGCTCGGTCGTTCCGATTGGCTTCTCGACTATTGGCGGCGTGACACCCTTTTCAACGCGGCCGCGCGGCGGGATTGGGTCGATCCCGATCTCCAGACGCTGCCGTTTTGAACGGGGATCGCCGCCGGGCACGGGGAGACGCGCCGGTAATCCGGCGCAGGCAACGCCCCGTCAATTCGCCTCTGTCTATGTTGGAAATTTGCTGCCACACGGGGGCGATGGTCGCGGTATCGAATCCGTTTGAGAGCTCATCCGCCGATCGTCTTTTCGCGAGGGCTGGCGAAAAGCGGGCGACGCTCTCCACTTTCTCCACTTCACCGGGCGTCAGACCATGACGATCCCGCGAATCCTGATCGTCGCAGGCTCCGATTCGGGCGGCGGCGCGGGCATTCAGGCCGACATCAAGACGGTGACGATGCTCGGCGGCCACGCCATGACCGCGATCACCGCGATCACCGCGCAGAACACGATGGGCGTTCAGCGCGTGATGCCGGTGCCGGCCGATATGGTGATCGCGCAGATCGAGTCGGTGGTCGGCGATATCGGCGTCGATGCGGTGAAGATCGGCATGATCGGCTCGGCCGAGACGGCGAACGCGGTGGCAGAATATCTCTCTTCGCCGTCGTTCCAGCAACTGTCGTCATCCCCGCGAAGGCGGGGACCCATCCCCCACCCCGAATCGCATGAGCAGGCGCCGGAGATGGGCGCCCGCTTTCGCGAAGGTGATGATCGAATACCCATCGTCTTCGATCCCGTGATGATCGCCACCAGTGGCTCGGCACTCGCCAATCCGGCAACTATCGCCGCGTTCGGCCGGCTGATGGATGTCGCCAGCGTGGTCACCCCCAATATCCCCGAGCTCGCCGCACTCGGCGGAATCGAAGCCGTGCTGGCGCATGGCTGCCACCTCGTCCTGAAGGGCGGCCACGCGAGCGGCCCGCGCGTCATCGACAGCCTCTTGTCGCCAACCGGCCAGCAGCTCGCCGAACTCGACGGCAAGCGATTCGATACGGACGACACCCACGGCACCGGCTGCACCTTTGCCAGCGCACTCGCCACCGAGCTGG
>JBQCEK010000242.1:0-4987 GCA_051960335.1 Sphingomonas sp. | reverse complement strand
TGCGCGGTAGCGGCAGATCGGTCACGACATGAGGATCGCCGATCTTGACTGTGCCGTGCGCCTGCAGCTCGACCGGCAGCCACAGCCCAGTGTCGCGATCACGGATGCCCGGAATCCAGTCCCAGCCCTCGGTCGCGACGAAGGTCGGGCCATCGATCGCCAGCTGACCGCCATTCGGGCCGACACCGCCCGCGATCGACTGCTCATGCGGAATTCCGGGATGCGGTGGCGGCGATACCCGGACCGCGATCACATTCTCGCCCGCTACCGGCTGGATAGCGAACTGACCGCGGATGAACGCGCCTTCGGTGGAGCCCAGATGCTGTCCATTGACCCACACGTCCGACGCGTAATTGATCCCGTTGAAGACGATCGTCAGCTGCTTGCCCGCAGCTTCGGCCGGCATGGTGAAGCTGGTGCGGTACCAATAATCTTGCCGCGCGAGCTTTTCCGGAATCGCGAGATTGTCGAGGCCGTAATAGGGATCGGGATAGACACCGCGATCGACCAGGGTTTGCAGCACCGTTCCCGGCACGGTCGCGGCATACCATTTGCCTGCATCATAGCCAGGGCGCGACAGCGTCGCGCCGTCCCCCTTCACGTCGGGCGCGGCAGCAAGGCGCCAGCCGTTGATCTGCCACCGGTCGCTCGCGATCGACTGCAGCGCCGGCTCCGCGAGAACTGGCCTGGCCACTGGCTTCTGGTCGGGGCCCTTGCCCTGCGGCAACGTCCAAGCCGGCTGATTTTCGGTCAGGCCGATATTGGCGCTCTTCTGAAGCGGCCAGGACTGCCCAACCGCATCGAACTGGACGAGCGCGAAATCGGGGCGCGCGGCGACATGGGCGCGCAGCGCGCCGGCATCGAGCGCGCTATCGTCGGCAGCGGCATCGACCAGTTGCCCGCCAAAGTGCGGCTGGCCGTCGATCGCCGGGGCGATCGCGATGCGCGGATCGACCGCGCTTGCGGTTGCCCTTCCCCCGCCGACGGGACGGCCATCGAGATACAGCGTGACCGTGCGCCCATCGTTGACCGCGGCGACATGGCGCCACTTGCCCGGCGTGACTGCGGCCTTGCTGATGATCGCGGCACCGCCGTCACGGTAGCCGATCCGGCCATCGGACAGCAGGAGCGCGCGACTGGCGCCGGCCGGATCACCAAGCGCGATCAGCACCACCCTGCCCGCCTGCTGCTTAACAGGATTGACCCAGGCCGATAGCGTCACCGCATGCCCGGCCGCCGCAATCGCGCTGCCGGCGGGCAAATCATTGGCGACACCGATGCCGCCCGACAGAATGGTGACATTATAGGGGCCCGCGGCCTGCGGCACCGATGCCGCCGCGCTCGTCGCAATCAACAGCGTGCACGACGCCAGCAACATCGTTTTCATGATGCTCCCTCTTTTCTATTTTATTTCAGCCCCTGTTATTTAATTCATCAACTTTCGTTATTCAATCGAGGCCTCGGCGGCCGCGACCGTGATTTAATCGCGCATCATCGAAGCACACCGGACGCGTGCTTAACCCGCTCGCCGGCCCCTACCGGAAACCTCCCTGGCATCAATCGGCGGCGACGTGCCGCGCGCTGCTCATCGGGCGGCGCGCGAACCACACGATCGCGACCATCGCGAGCGCAATCCAGCCTGACAGCCAGAACAGATCGGTTGCCGCGAGCAAATAGGCTTGTTGCACCATCTGCCGCGTGATCGCCGCCGACCCCTGGAGCGCTGTTGCGCCGAGCCCTTGCAGCGTCTCAAGAGCACCACGATAGCCCGGCGAATAAGCGGTGAAGTGATCCGCCAGCCGGCTCTGATGCAGCGCCTCGCGCCGATCCCACATCGTCGTGATCAGCGATGCGGCGAAACTGCCGCTGGTGATCCGAGCGAAATTGGAGATGCCCGTCGCCGACGGGATCTGCTCGGGCGGAATGCCGTCCAGCTGGATCGTCAACATCGCCAGAAAGAAGGTGCTCATCGCGATACCCTGCACGAGCAGCGGCAGCGTATAGACTAGAAAGCTGTCGTTCGTCGTGAAATGCGAGCGCATGAAAAACGACGTCGCAAACGCCAGAAACGCGACTGTCGCGAGAATCCGGGCATCGATCCGGCCGCTCAGGCGGGCGACCAGGGGCGTCAGGATCACTGCGACCATGCCGCTTGGCGCGGCGACAAGCCCGGCCCATGTCGCGGTGTAGCCCAACTGGGTCTGCATCCACAGCGGCATCAGCAGAACATTGGCAAAGAAAACAGCATAGCCGAAGCAGAAGGCGACGGTCCCAAGCGCGAAATTGCGTCGGCGGAACAACCTGAGATCGACCGCAGGCTGCGCATCGGTCAGTTCCCAGATCAACCAGGCGAGAAACACGACGCCGGCGACGATCGCCGCGATGACGATAAAGCTGGAATGGAACCAGTCCGCGTCCTTGCCCTTGTCGAGCACGATCTGCAGCGCGCCGACCCACACTACCAGCATCGCGACTCCCCAGTTGTCGATCGGCAGCGGGCGCGTCGGCGTTTCGCGGGTCTTCAACCCGCGCCAGCAGAAGAACGCGCAGAACACACCCACCGGAACGTTGATCAGGAAGATCCAGCTCCAATGGTAATTGTCCGAAATATAGCCGCCGAGAATGGGTCCGGCGACCGGCCCGATCAGCGTGGTGATCGACCAAACGCCGAGCGCGCTCGACCGCTTCTCCGGCGGGAAGATCGAGATCAGCAGCGCTTGGCTGCCGGGAATCATCGGCCCCGAAACCGCGCCTTGCAGGATGCGAAAGCCGATCAGCGAGCTAATGTTCCAGGCGATGCCGCACAGAAACGAAGCGATCGTGAACAATGCGACGGATATCACGAAGGTGCGCACCACCCCGAATCGGCCCATCAGCCAGCCGGTCAGCGGCACGGCCACGCCATTGGCCACCGCGAACGACGTAACCACCCAGGTGCCCTGATCCGCGCTTACGCCCAGATTGCCGGCGATGGTGGGCAACGATACGTTCGCACTGGTCGAATCGAGCACTTGCATGAACGTGCCAAGCGCCAACGCAAATGCAGTCAGCGCCAACGCGCCGCCCTGCATCGGCGCCTGCGCTTGCGGCGCGCTCACCGCCCCCGCCCCGCGTTGGCGGCGATGATGCGATCGATATCGGCATCGACCTGTGCGCTACCCGTATCGCTCGCCTGCTTGGCATAGGCTTGATGCGCCTGCCGGCCGAGCAGCGAGCCCGAGGTGTTGGACGTATCGACATCGACATTCACCGACAGGCCGATACGCAGCGGATATTTGACCAGTTCATTGGGATCGAGCGCGATGCGCACGGGCAAGCGCTGGACGATCTTGATCCAGTTGCCGCTGGCGTTCTGCGGCGGCAGCAGAGCGAATGCGTTGCCGCTGCCCGCGCCAAGCCCGACAACATGGCCGTGGAAGGTCACCTTGCCGCCATAAGTATCGGTGGTGATCGTCGCCGGCTGCCCGATCCGCAGATCCGCAAGCTGCGTTTCGCGGAAATTGGCGTCGACCCACACGCGCTCAAGCGGCACGACCGCCATCAGCGGCGTGCCCGCGGCGATTTGCTGGCCGATCTGAACCGTCCGCTGCGCCACCACGCCCGCGACGGGCGCGACGATATGCATGTGGCTACGGCGGATCGCTGCGCGCCGGTAATTGGCGATCGCTGCGAGCACCGCCGGGTTGGTCCGAACGTCGGTGCCCTGCACCTGCGTGTCGGCCTGGGCGCGCTTGCTTTCGGCGAGATTGAGCGCGGCGCTGGCGGTCTTCACGGTGTCGGCGGCGTGGGCCACTTCTTCGCCCGAGACGGCCCCCTGCGCCGCTGCCTGCTGGCGGCGGGCGAGATCGTTGCGCGCGCGGGCGAGATCGGCGCGCGCCTGGATCACCTCGGCGCTGGCGGCATTGACCTGCGAGAAATTGGCGCGGACACCGCGCACCGCCTGACCCAATTGCGCTGCCGCCGCCTGCAAGTCGACATCGGCCGTCGCTGGATCCAGATCGATCAATGGCTGGCCCGCGCGAACACGCTCGGTATCATCGGCGTAAAGCGCGGTGACAGTGCCGCCATCGCGCGCCGTGATCGTCACCGTATCGCCGCCGACATAAGCATCGTCGGTCGACTCGCTCGGCGTCGCGAAGAACAGGCGGAACACGGCATAAGCGAGGACCGCCAGAACAACGATAGCGATAAGGATCGTCAGCCATTTGCGCCGGGCGGCGCGATTGCCGCGCCCGGGCGACAAGGGAGCCTCAACGGGACCATCGAGATTCTCGGCCTGCTGCTGATGCGGCTCATCGAGCGCTGCATCATGGTGGATATCGTCGTTGATGGCATCGGTCATCGGGCAGTCCTCACGGGCGCGTCGGCGGGATCGAACCCACCGCCGACGGCGATCAGCAATTGAACTTGGGCAACGGCCTTGTCGGCCTCGAGATTGGCCAGCGCCTGCTGCGCCTCCAGCAGCCGAACGTCGGACCCGATCAGATCGAGCCGCGACGTGAGCCCGGCGGAAACACGCACGTCGTTGAGCCGGCGCACTTCGCTCAGCCCGGTGACGGCGTCACGCTGCTGGTTCAAATCGGCGCTTACCGTCTGAGCGCGGGTCAGCGCGTCGGCCGTCTCGCGCACGGCACCGAGAACGGCCTGATTATAGGCCGCAATCGCCCCGTCGAGCTTTGCCGTGGCGCCTTCGTAATCGGCCTTCAGCTTGCCGCCCTCGAAGATCGGCAGGTGGATCGCCGCGCCGCCGCCGTAGGTCGAGGCGTCGCTGGAAAAGAGATTGCCGATGCCGAGCGCCTGTAAACCAACCAGACCGAGGAGATTGATATTGGGGTAATAAGCCTTGCGCGCGACCTGCCGTCCCGCCGCCGCGGCGGCGATCGTCGCTTGCGCGCTCAAGACATCGGGTCGCCGCGCCAGAAGATCGGCAGGAAGCGCCTTGGGCAGCGGCAAAACGGAGTCGAGATTTAGCTGAGTCCGTTGAATG
>JBQCEK010000241.1:0-4627 GCA_051960335.1 Sphingomonas sp. | reverse complement strand
GGACCGCGCCCAGGCGCCCCGACCCGCGCGCACCGCATCCGGGCTCGCTGCGGCCACCCCCCGGCCCGATGATCTACAGCTGGGGCTCTGAACGATGGAACGCGCCAAGAACCAGGTCCCTCATCAGCTGTTCCTGCCCCGGCCGCTGTCCGACCGTCTCGAAGCGCTTGCCTCGAAACCGGGTGCGAGCAAGTCGGCGATCCTTGCCGATGCCGTCACGGCATGGCTCGACCGCCGCGGGACCAGCGAACTCGAAGACCGGTTCGCGATCCGGCTCGACCGCCTGACTCATGCGATCAGTCGGATCGACCGCGACAGCTTTGTGATCCTCGAGACGCTGGCGCTGTTCATCCGCTTCGAGCTCGCGATCCAGACGCCGCTCGCGGAGAACGACGCCGCCGGGCGCGCGCTCGGTGCCAAGCGGTTCGAAGCGTTCGTCACGCAGGTCGGGCGACAGGTCGCGACGGGTCGCCGGACCCTGGGAACCGCCAAGACCGACGCGGTGGCACGATGAGCGGCTCGCCCATCTCGGGAGAACGCCGGCGCGCCATGCTGCGCACCGCGATGGGACCAGCCATCGTCGCAGCGCTCGCCGATCCTCGGGTGATCGAAGTGATGGTCAACCCCGACGGTGCGCTTCGTGTCGACATCCTCGGTGAAGGGCGCGTCGATACCCAGGTGCGGCTCGAGGCGCCGCAGGCCGAGCGCATCATCCGTCTCGTCGCCAGTCATGCCCGCAGCGAAGTCCATGGCGATCGGCCGATCGTATCGGCCGAGCTGCCGCCCCACGATGGCAGCGCGGGCGAACGGTTCGAAGGCCTGCTGCCGCCGGTAGCGCTCGCTCCCTGCTTCTCGATCCGCAAGCCCGCTGCGCGGATCTTCACGCTGGCCGACTATGTGGCCGACGGCATCATGTCGGGCGACGCCGCGCGCATCCTCGCCGATGCGATCGTGGAGCGCCGCAACGTGCTCGTGGTCGGGGGCACGTCCTCTGGCAAGACCACGCTCGCCAACGCGTTGCTCGCCGAAATGGCGCAGCTCGACGAACGCGTGATTCTGATCGAGGACACGCGCGAACTTCAATGCGACGCCCCCGACGTGGTCGCGCTCAGAACGCGCGTTGGCTGGGTCACGATGGCGGATCTCGTGCGCTCGACGCTGCGGCTGAGGCCCGACCGCATCATCGTCGGCGAGGTCCGCGGACCCGAAGCGCTCGATATGCTGAAGGCCTGGAATACCGGCCATCCGGGCGGGATCGCGACGGTCCACGCTAATTCGGCGCTGTCGGCACTCTACCGGATCGAACAGCTCATCCAGGAGGCGGTGGCCAGCGTGCCGCGTCCACTGATCGCCGACGCCATCGATCTCGTCGTCTTCATCGCCGGACGCGGCCTTGCCCGCCGGGTCGAGACCATCGCCCGCGTCGCCGGCCTCGATGCGCAAGGCGGCTACGGCCTCGTCGACATCATCCCGCAGCGCAAAGCCCAAGGAGACTGACCCATGTATTCGCCTGCCCTCAAGGTGCCCGACCCGCGTGCCGTTTCCCTTTCCGCCGCCGCCACCGGTGTCGGGCTGCTGCTCTCGAGCCGCGCCTATGCCGCGGGCACCGGCATGCCCTGGGAGCAACCGCTCCAGCAGGTGCTGGATTCCGTCCAGGGGCCGGTCGCCAAAATCATCGCCGTGATGATCATCATCGTCACCGGCCTGACGCTCGCGTTCGGCGAGACCGCGGGCGGCTTCCGACGCCTCATCCAGATCATCTTCGGCCTGTCGATCGCGTTCGCCGCGTCGAGCTTCTTCCTGTCCTTCTTCAGCTTCGGCGGTGGGGCGCTCATCTCGTGAGCGCGCCAACGCATCACACAGGCCATATCGAAGGCTTCGAGGCCCCCATCCACGGGAGCCTCGGGGCGCCGATCCTGCTCGGCGGTGCCCCCCGCGGCCTCGCGATCGTCAACGGCACGCTCGCCGCCGCGATCGGCCTCGGCATGCAGCAATGGATCGCCGGGATCGTCGTCTGGGCGGTCGGACACAGCGTCGCCGTCTTCGCCGCGCGGCGCGATCCCGCTTTCGGGCCCGTGCTCGTCCGTCACCTGCGCCAGCGGAGCTATCTGTCATGTTAGCCTTGCGCGAATATCGCCAGAACGCCGACCGGCTTGCCGATCATCTGCCCTGGGCGGCGCTGGTCGCCGACGGCGTGGTCCTCAACAAGGACGGCAGCTTCCAGCGTACCTTCGCCTTCCGCGGGCCCGATCTCGAAAGCGCGACAGAAGCGGAACTCATCGCCGCCTGTGCGTGGGCGAACAATGTCCTGAAGCGCTTCGGCACCGGCTGGGTGCTGCACTTCGAAGCCGAGCGCCGCGAGGCGCTGGGGTATCCGGACAGCACCTTTCCCGACGCCGCCTCGTGGCTGGTCGACCAGGAACGCCGTGCCCGGTTCGCGGCCGAGGGCAGCCATTACGAGAGCCGCTACCACCTGACGCTGACCTGGCTTCCCGCGCCCGATGGCGCCGATGCAGCGGGGCGTTCGCTGGTCGATCGGCCGGATGCCGATGCCGGTCGCGACTGGCGCGGGGCGCTCGCCAATTTCGTCGCGGAGACGACCCGCGCACTCGACCTGTTCGCCGCCTTCATGCCCGAGGTTCGTGCGCTTACCTCAGACGAGTTGCTGACGTACCTGCACGGCTGCATTTCGAACCGGCGTCATCCGGTCGGGGTGCCCGAGACGCCGATCTATCTCGACGGCCTGCTCGCCGATGCGCCATTGGTCGGCGGCCTCGAGCCGAAGCTTGGCGATCGGCATCTACGCACGCTCACCGTCGCTGGCTTTCCCAATATGAGCCGGCCGGGGATTCTCGATGCGCTGAACGAAGCCGATTTCGCCTATCGCTGGTCAACGCGGTTCATCGCCCTCGACAAGGCCGACGCGACGAAATTGCTGACGAAACTGCGTCGACAATGGTTCAACAAGCGCAAGTCGATCACCGCGCTGCTGCGCGAGGTCATGTACAATCAGCCGACGCAGCTGCTCGATACCGACGCCGACAACAAGGCCGCCGATGCCGATCTGGCGTTGCAGGCTCTCGGTGGCGACCATGTCGCGTTCGGCTATCTGACGACCACCATTACCGTTTCCGACGCGGACCGCACCCGGGTCGAGGACAAGATCCGCGCGGTGGAGCGGATCGTCGGCGGCCTCGGGTTCACCACCATCCGCGAGGGTGTCAATGCGGTCGAGGCCTGGCTCTCCTCGCTCCCCGGTCATGCCTACGCCAATGTCCGCCAGCCCATCGTCCATACGCTCAACCTGGCTCACCTGATGCCACTGTCGTCGGTCTGGGCTGGCCCCACCCGCAACGCGCATCTCGGGGGCCCGCCATTGCTGACCGCGCAGACGTCAGGCTCTACCCCGTTCCGTCTGTCGACCCATGTCGGCGACGTCGGGCACATGATGGTGGTCGGCCCGACCGGCGCGGGCAAGTCGGTGTTGCTTGCCCTCGTCGCACTCCAGTTCAGGCGGTACAGGCAAAGCCAGGTCTATGTCTTCGACAAGGGCCTTTCCGCGCGGGCTGCCGTCCTGGCGATGGGCGGCGCGCATCATGCGCTCGGTTCCGGCGACGTCGACGGCGAGGCCCTGGCCTTTCAGCCGCTGATGCGCATCGATGATGCGGGCGAGCGCCGCTGGGCTGCCGAATGGATCGGCGCCTTGCTCGAAGCCGAAAGGCAGGCCGTCACCCCCGAGGTCAAGGACATGCTGTGGTCGGCGCTGACCAGTCTCGCCTCCGCGCCGACGCAGGAGCGAACGATGACGGGGCTCAGTCTTCTCCTCCAGTCGAATGCGCTCCGGACCGCGATCCAGCCCTATACGCTCGACGGACCGCATGGGGCCCTGCTCGACGCGGCGGAGAGCGGGTTCGCTCTTGCCGATGTCCAGTGCTTCGAAACCGAGGCGCTGCTGGGCCAAACCAGCGTCGTCGCGCCGGTGCTAACCTATCTGTTCCATCGACTGGAAGAGCGGTTCGATGGGCGGCCGACGCTGCTCATCCTCGACGAAGCCTGGATCTTCCTCGACCATCCGCTGTTCGCCGCGCGCATTCGCGAGTGGCTGAAGACACTGAGAAAGAAGAATGTCGCGGTGCTGTTCGCGACGCAGAGCCTCGCTGATATCGCTGGTTCGACCATCGCGCCGGCCATTATCGAAAGCTGTCCTCAGCGCCTCCTCTTGCCCAACGACCGGGCGATCGAACCGCAGGGCAGGGCCGCGTACGAGCGGTTCGGCTTGAACGATCGCCAGATCGAGCTCGTCGCCCGCGCCACCCCCAAGCGGCATTATTACCTCCAGTCGGCCCGCGGGAATCGCCTGTTCGAGCTCGGCCTCGGGCCTGTCGCGCTGGCGCTCTGCGGCGCCTCCGATCCTGTCGCCCAGCAGCGCATCGACGCACTGCTCGAGGAGCACGGTGCCGATGGCTTTGCCGCGCGCTTCCTCGCTTCCGCCGGCCTCGACTGGGCAACGCCGCTGCTCGCCGAGTTCGACCCAAATATTCGCTGACCCCAATCGAAAGGAGCTTGTCCCATGTCCCAGCGAAGCCTGCCCCGTCCGTTCTCCCGTTATCTCGCCGCGTCCGCGCTC
>JBQCEK010000240.1:0-4494 GCA_051960335.1 Sphingomonas sp. | reverse complement strand
GTCAGCGCGCAGAACATCACCTTGTCCGACGCGGCGCTGCTCATGGCCTTCGTTCTGCTGGTGACGCAGGGGGCGGTGAGCGCGATGCCGTTCGGGCTGTTCACACCGTTATGGTTCGGCGCGGTCGGCACCATGCTGGGCGGATTGTTTCTCAGCAGCCTGCTTAATGGCGATCTGCTCCGCTGGATGATCATCGCGCTGCAATATATGGTCGCCTATCTGCTGCTGCCGATGGTGGTGATGTCGCAGCCGCGAAACTTCATCAAACGGATGGCGGCGCTGTTCGTCGTCGGCGTCGCGGTGCTTGAAGCGAGCGGCATCCTGGCGTCGTTCGTGATGTCGGCAAATGACGCTTCGAACCTGTTCGGCATTGGTTTCCTGGCCGGCAACGGCCGGATGGGCAGCTTCGTCGGCGAAGCGAACTGGAACGGCGCGATGATCGCCTTCGCCGTCTCGATCCTGATGTATGTGATTCACGAGCGGTTGCTGCCGCTGCCGGTTGGCATCGCCTGCGGAATCGCACTCCTGTGGGGGCTGCTGATGAGCGCGTCCTTCACCGGTTTCGCGGCGACATCTCTTGCCGTGCTGGTGACTCTGGCGATCGCCGGTCGGCGCTATCTCGGCCGGATCGTCTTGCCGGCGGTGCTGCTTGTGGGTGCGTTCGTCTATAGCGGCGCGCCGCTGCCAGCGATTTTCGAGCAGCGTGTCGGCGGGGCGCTGGTCGATCGCGACATTCAGGAAGCCGGCACCTACAACGGCCGGGTCGGCCTGATCGGCGAGGCCTGGCAGATGACCGAGAATACCAGCCTGATCGGGGTCGGCGCAGACGAATTCAGGCAATATAGCAGCGATCACCAACCGGTGCACAATCTGTACCTGCTGATGTGGACCGAAGGCGGCATCATCGCTTTGCTGGGGTTTCTGGCGATGCTGGCGATGCTGGTGATGCTGGCGCTCGGGCGCATCAGTCGCGGACCTGAAACCGCACTTGCTCTGTCCGCCGTGACGGTATTCCTGATCTACACGGTCGCCAGTCCGCACATGTTTGCGCGGCTGTGGATCATGCCCGTCGTCCTGGCGCTCGGCCCGCTTTACGGTCGCGACGAGGATAATCCAGCGGGATACCGCTCCCCCTCCTTTTGGGCTGTCGCCTAGGCCGGAATGGTCACCGCGGCGCCTCCGCCTATCGGCTAGTGTCGGCGGACCGACAACGAGTCCGGGGAGGCGCGACCATGTTGTTCCACCGTCGTTTTCTGGGGTTTTCAGCCCTTCTCCTGTTGCCGCTCTGCGGCTGCGCGAGCGGCAGCGCCTCGTTGCCGCAGCTACCGGCGAGCACGGCGACCGACAGCGAATATCGCCTCGCCAGCGGCGACGAAGTCCGGGTGTTCGTCTATGGGCTCGATCCGCTCAACAACACGTTCATGATCACCGATCGCGGCCGGTTGGCGCTGCCGCTGATCGATCCGATCGATGCCGCGGGCATGACGGTGCCCGAGCTCGAGCGCGCGATCGCAGACAAATTGGTGGCGCGGCAAGTCGTCAAGGTGCCCAACGTCAACGTGCAGCCACTGAAGATGCGGCCCTTTTATATCCTGGGCGAAGTGCGCAATCCCGGCGAATATCCGTATCGGCACGGGCTGACGGTGCTTTCGGCGGTCTCGATCGCCGGCGGCTACACCTTCCGGGCGGACCAGAAACATATGGCGATCACCCGCACGTCGGGCGATCACCAGCTTGTCGGGCGTGCCGATCCAACCACCGAGGTCGAGCCCGGCGACACGATCCGCATTGACGAAAAATGGTTCTGAACCGGGGCTGGCGGCGATCGGGCCGCGCGCTGTCGCTCGCGGGCGCGGCGATCTGGTGCGCGCTCGGATCGTCCGGCGTGGCGCAAGAACTGGATGCGCCGGCGTTGACGGTCGATCAGGACGTGCCGGGCTATCAACCAACCGGGATCAATGTCGGCGCGCTGAGGCTCTTTCCCAGCGCCGACGTGCGCCTTGCGTATGATAGCAACATCTACGCCAAATCCACCGATCGGCAGAACGATGCGATCGTCACTTTTTCACCGCAGCTCGTCGCCGATTACGATCATGGCAATCTGCATGCTGTCGGCACGGCATCCGCCAATATCCGCCGGTTTGCGACCTATACGACCGAGAACAGCACCGGTGCGCTCGTTAACGGGCACGCGAGTCTCGATCTCGGCGCGACTGACCAGTTGATCGGCGATCTCGGGTGGCGGCGGGTGGTCGAGGATCGCGGCGATCCGGAAGCGCGAACCGACGACACGGTTGGTCCGCGCCTCAGCAATGCCTGGAATGGCGCGCTCGATTACCGGCATCAGGGCACGCGGATCGGCTTTCAGGCGCACGGGGCGATCGATCGCTTCGATTATCTTGCACCGATCGATGCCGATCGCGATCTGACGCAATATTCGGCTTCCGGCCGATTATCCTATCGTATTCGCGGCCAGACCAGCGTGTTTGGCGAGATCTTCGCCAACCGCCGCAATTTCCGGCTTGCGACCGACTTTTCCGGCATCGACCGGGACGCCGATACGATCGGCGGCCGCGCCGGCATATCGATCGATCCGGGCGGCTTGTGGAGCGGCGACGTCGGTCTGGGCGTCTTTCACTTCAATCCCGACGATCCGACCTTGCGAAGCCGGACGGGGCTATCGGCGCGAGCGTCGCTGATGTTCGCCCCCACGCCACGACTGGCGTTCACGCTGGAGGGGTTCCGGGGCGATGTCGCCACGGTCCGCAACGGCGCCTCGACTCGTGTCGATACGCGTGTGCAACTGGGCGCGCAGCAGGAGGTTCGCCACAATCTCCATTGGCGCGGCGCGATCGTCTATCGCCGATCGAGCTTCATCGGGGGGAGCGCGCAACGCACGCTGGGCGGCGAGGGAGAGATCGAATATCGGCTCAACAACCGCGTCGCGATCGCCGCGACCGCGCAATATGCCGATCGCAACAGTCGCCTGGCGAGCGAGCGGTTCGAGCGGTTCCGCGGCGGCCTTGAGCTGAGGCTGCGCTACTGATGCAGCGCCGCCGCATGCCTGCGCGGAACCGCGTGTTGAAGCGATCGGCGATTGCCGGAGCGGTGATTGCGCTCAGCGCGCTGGTGGGTGCATGCAGCGCGCATAGCCAGGTCCCGCCGCCCCCACCACCCCAGCCGGTTGCCGGGCCGCTCGCCTTTCCTGGTGCCGTCGGCTGGGGCGCGGGCGCGAAGGGCGGACGCGGCGGGAAGGTGATCGCCGTGACGACGCTGGCCGATTCGGGAGGCGGATCGCTTCGCGCCTGCATCGACGCCGAGGGGCCGCGCACCTGCGTGTTTCGAGTCGCCGGGTTGATACGCTTCACCGGCCTGCCGCCGGTCATCAAGAATCCCTATCTCACCATTGCGGGGCAGACGGCGCCGGGCGGCGGCATTACGCTTGCGCATTCGGGCGCCCCCGACGGGCGAACGCCGATGGTCATCAAGAACACCCATGACATCGTCGTCCGCGATATTCGGGTGCGGCTCGATCGTATCGGCGGCCAGCGCGAATCCGAGGATGCCTTCACCATCCAGCACAGCAGCAATGTGATCCTCGATCATGTCAGCGGCAGCTGGGCGCGCGACGAGAACGTCAATCCTTATGGCCAGAACGATAATATCACGATCAGCTGGTCGATCTTCGCCGAGGGTATTCCGAAGCACGACAAATGCGCGTTACTCGGCAGCGATCCGCAAGGGCCGCAGCACCTCAGTTTCATCGGCAATCTCTGCGCGCACAACGGCGATCGCAATCCGGATGTCAATTTCGAGCCCGGTTCGTGCGTCGAGATCGTCAACAACGTCTTCTACGACGCTCAATCCCAATTCGCCGAGATCTGGCAAAGCTATGGCGGCACGCCGGTTTCGGTCGTCGGCAATGTCATGCGCCGCGGCCCGAGCACTGCCCGGCAGGGCGTCGGCCTCGATGTCGTCCCAATCGCCGCGACGGGCAAGGCGCGGATCTATGCCTGGGGCAACAAATATGAGGGCAAGTTCGTCCACGAATCGCCCTTGCTGCCGAGCGTGCGGGTGTCCGCGCCGCCATGCGCCCTGACAGTCGCGCCGCTGGACGCGGAGGCCGCGTACACCAAGGTGCTTGGCGAAGCGGGCGCCTTTCCGCGCGACGCCGTCGATGCCCGGATCGTCAACGAAACCGAGACTCGCACCGGTCACATCGTCCACCAGCCCGGTACGTTGCCGGTGCCGGCCGCAGGCGCGCCTTATCCCGATCGGGACGGTGACGGCATGGATGATCGCTGGGAACGCGCCAATGGCGCCGATCCGACGCGCTTCGACGCTTGGGCGGATGCCGACCACGATGGGCTCGCCAATCTCGACGCGTTTCTCGATTATGCCCATCGGCAGCTGATCGCGCACTCGAAAGATCGATGAGGACCATGCGATTTACCCCCCAATGTCAATGGCCAAGCCATCCGGGCGGGGGCTATC
>JBQCEK010000239.1:0-28369 GCA_051960335.1 Sphingomonas sp. | reverse complement strand
CCCCTCGCCTACCGCCTGATGTGCCTTCAGGCGCATTATCGTAGCGAGCTCGAGTTTTCGGGCGAGGGTCTCGCGGCAGCGGTGACGCGGCTCAAGCGGCTGGTGATGACCGTCTCGACGCTGCGCGATCGGGCCGCGGCTGATCCCGATCGACCCTCGGCGGGGAATGCCGCGGCCTATCGCGAGCAGCTCGACGGTGCGGTGTCGGACGATCTCAACACGCCCAAGGCGTTGCCGGTGCTCGACGCGATGCTCGCCGACAAGAAGCTGACGCCGGCGCAGCGTCTCGCCGCGCTCGCCGATTTCGACGCGGTGCTCGGCCTCGATCTCGCCACTCTCACCCGCGAGGCGCTGCGCGTCCCCCCCGCTGGCGCGATGATCGCGCCCGACGCGATCGCCGCCCGCCTCGCCGACCGCCGCGAAGCGCGCGCCGCCAAGGATTTCGCCCGCTCCGACGCGATCCGCGACGAGCTCGCCGCCGCGGGTGTCGAGGTGATGGACGGCGACCCGCTCGGCTGGGACTGGAAGCTCGCGCTGTAACACGGCCTTGTATCGCGCGAGTGTGTTGTCGATATAAGTCGCCTCAAAAGGAGGGCTATTGATGCGCGGGCAGGTATTGGGGGTCGATCGACAGACGGGCGAAGGCCAGATTTCGGGTGAAGACGGCCATCGCTACACCTTTCGCCCGGATGACTGGAAAGATCATATCGGCCCGGCGATCGGCGCCTTGATCGATTTCGACATCGACGGCCGTACTGCCAAGCGCATTTATCATCAGCCCGGCACGATGCCCGCGATGATGGCCCCGCCGCCTCGCTCTCGAGGCAAGAACAAATATGTCGCCGCGATCCTCGCCTTCCTGTTCGGCTTGCTCGGCGTTCACCGCTTCTATCTCGGTCGCACCGGGACGGGAATTCTGATGGTCATCCTCAGCCTTACCGTCGTCGGGCTGATCGTCACTGGCCTGTGGTCCCTGATAGACACGATCCGCTACCTCGTCATGCCCGAAGAGGAGTTCGATATCCGCTACAACCGCCTCCCAGGGTGACGCGCGCGGCCGGGCGCTCTATCCCGTGCCCGACGAGTCACGGAGACGCCCATGCCCTTCCCCGCCCCCTATGCCGCCGATCCTGCCCGCTACGATGATCGCATGCCCTATCGCCGCTGCGGCCGATCGGGGCTCAAACTCCCCGCGATCAGCCTCGGCCTGTGGCAGAATTTCGGCGGCGACGACGTGTTCGAAACCGGCCGCGCGATGCTCCGGCGCGCGTTCGATCGCGGCGTCACCCATTTCGATCTCGCCAACAATTACGGCCCACCCTACGGCTCGGCCGAGGAGAATTTCGGCCGCGTCATGGCCGCCGATTTCGCCGCCCATCGCGACGAGCTCGTCATCTCGACCAAGGCCGGCTGGGACATGTGGCCCGGCCCCTATGGCGACGTCGGCGGCAGCCGCAAATATCTGCTCGCGAGCTGCGACCAGAGCCTGGAGCGGATGGGCCTCGATTATGTCGATATCTTCTATTCGCACCGCGTCGACGCCGAAACCCCGCTCGAAGAGACAATGGGCGCGCTCGCCACGCTCCATCAGCAAGGCAAGGCGCTCTATGTCGGCATCTCGAGCTATTCGGCCGAGCTGACCCGCAAAGCCGCCGCGATCCTCGCCGACCACAAGGTGCCGCTGCTCATCCACCAGCCGAGCTATTCGATGCTCAACCGCTGGATCGAGGAGGATCTGCTCGACACGCTCGGCGATCTCGGCGTCGGATGCATCGCCTTCTCCGCGCTCGCCCAGGGCATGCTGACCAATAAATATCTGAGCGGCGTACCGGCCGACGCCCGCGCGTCGAAGGACGGTTCGCTCTCCACCGACCTGCTCACCGAGCAGAACCTGACCCACATCCGTCAGCTCGATGCGATCGCCAAACGCCGCGGTCAAACGCTCGCGCAGATGGCGATTGCCTGGGTGCTGCGCGATCCGCGCGTTACCTCCGCGCTGATCGGCGCGCGCACCGTGGCGCAGCTGGACGATTCGCTCGATGCGGTGAACAACCTCGATTTCTCGGCCGAGGAGCTCGCCGAGATCGACGCGCATGCGACGGAGGGCGGCATCGATCTGTGGAAGGTGTCATCGTCTCTCGACGTGGAGACGACCGCCTAGCGAAACGCCCAGCGCACCGTCTCGGCCAGCCCGAATGTGCCGGCGCGGAGCAGCGGACGGATCAGCGGCGGATCGGAGAGACCGTGCATCCGCCGCGCCCAGCCGGGCAGCAAATTGATCGCCGCCTGAAACGTCATCACCTGAAGCGGCGCAATCGCCAGCTTGGGCGGCTTCTGCCCCAGCAGCAGCCGGGCCACCTCGCGCGTGCGCACATCGACGCGCAGCGCCGGGCGGGTTGTCGCGATCAGCCAGTTCGCTTCAGCTAAGGTGGTCGGGATCGGCGCCGCGCCCAGCGGTGCCGCGATCCGCTCCATCTCGGCGACGTAGCGATCCCGATCGCGCGCCGACATGCGCGGCTCGCCATAACGCCGCCACGCAGCCAGAAAGCTCGTCACCTCGGTGACATGAACCCAGGCGAGCAGCCCCGGATCGTCGGCACGATAAGGCATGCCATCGGATAGCGTACCGGAAACGCGAGCATGGATGTCGCGGACATGCGCGATCGCCGCCTCGGCCTCGTCGCGCCCGGCATAGGTTGTCGTGGCGATGAACCGCGCGGTGCGGCGCAACCGGCCGAGCATATCGCGCCGGAATGCGGAGTGATCCCAAACCCCCGCGAGCACCGCCGGATGCAGCATTTGCAACAGCAGCGCCGCGACGCCGCCGACCATCATCGCGGTGACGTCGCCATGAACACGCCGCGCTACCGCTCCGGGCTCGAACAAGCCGCCCGACCGCGGCACGACCGACGTCTCGCCGCGTGCGCGAACGTTGAACAGCCCGCGGATCTCGCCGACCAGCGCGCGCTTCACTCGATCGGTAATCGGTCCGGGCATCGGCTCGCCTCCTGCCCATCGATGTAGGCAGCCGCCTCGCCTCCGCAACGTCCGTCGGTCAGCGGCGCCTGGCGATCCAGCTCTGGAACGGCGCGAGCGTCACGCTGTCACCCTGCGGCACTGGCGCGGCGCCGTCGCTCACCGCGAGCGTGTCGAGCGACGCGTCGCCCGCGCCGAGCTTCAGCTTCGCCGGTGTCCCGGTCATGTTGATCGCTACCAGCACGCTGTCGCCGCCCGTCGCTTGGCGCCGCCAGGCGAGCACGCCAGCGTTATCGGGATCGACCATCGTCATACTGCCGTCACGCAGCGCCGGCTCACTCGCCCGGAGCCCGATCAGCGTGCGATACCAGGCGAGCAGCGACTGCGGATCGGCAATCTCGGTCGCGACGTTGATCGTGTCGTGATTGGCCGGCACCGGTAGCCAAGTGTCGGGATTGGTCGAAAATCCGGCCTGCGCACCGCTCGTCCATTGCATCGGCGTGCGCTCGCCGTCGCGGCCCTTCTCCTTGGGCCAGCCAGCGATGCCGATCGGATCGCGGACGTCTTCCTTACGCGTCGGCGTCTCTGTCCGCATCCCAAGTTCGGCGCCATAATAGGTCATCGCCGTGGCGCGGCTGCCGAAGAGGATTGCGGCGATGCCCTTCGCAATCGCCACGTCGTGCTTGCCGTCGCCATAACGGTCGATCGAACGGACATTGTCGTGATTATCGAAGACGAACAGCGGCTGATGCCCGTCTAGCTGCGTCTCCGCGGCTTCCAGCCGCGGACGGAAGTGCGCGGGCGTGTACTCATTGCCGCCAAACCCGACCAGCATGTCCATCGGCACATGCAATTCCGGGTGCGCCGCGGTGCCATACCATTGTTTCAGCGCCGCAGTGTTGGGCAGATAGGTCTCGCCGATCAGCACGCGATCGCCGGGATAGCTGTCCACCAGCTTGCGCATCCGCTGCATCACGCCGTGAACCTCCGGCAGATTGTCGATATATTTTATATCCTCATTGGGATCGCCGAACGCATTGGTGCCGCCGGTCTCGGGCTGGTTGCGCAGCTGCGGGTCCTCGAACAACGTCGTGATCGCATCGAGCCGGAATCCGGCGATGCCGCGATCGAGCCAGAAGCGCAGCACATCGAACATCGCCTTCTCGACCGCCGGGTTGCGCCAATTGAGATCGGGCTGCTGTTTGTAGAAATGATGGAAGTAGAATTGTTTGCGGGCTGGCACCCATTCCCATGCTGATCCGCCAAACGACGAGGTCCAGTTGTTGGGCGGCACCCGCCCGTTATGCTCGAAGCGTTTCTGATAGGCGCTGACGCCGGGCGCGTCGGCGGGCAGGCCGTCGTTCCAGACGTACCAATCCGCTTTCGGGTTCGTCCGCGAACTCGCCGACTCCTCGAACCACTTGTCCTTATCCGAGGTGTGGTTGAGCACCATGTCGAGGATCAGCTTGATGCCGCGCTTCTTCGCCTCGGCCTGCAGCCGATCGAGATCGGCCATCGTGCCATATTGCGGATCGACCGCCTCGTAATCGGCGACATCGTAACCAAAATCGACCTGCGGCGAGGGAAACATCGGCGTCAGCCAGATCGCGGTGACGCCGAGTTTCTGCAGATAATCGAGGTGCGAGGTGATTCCGTTCAAATCGCCGACGCCGTCTCCATTCGAATCGGCGAAACTGCGCGGATAGATCTCGTAGATTACCGCATGCTTCCACCAGGGGTCAGACGAGGTCGGCGCAGCCTGAGCGGCGATCGGGGCGACAGAAACCGCGAGGACGGCGAGCAAATGACGAAGCTTCATGACGTGGTTATGCCGCCATGAAGCCGCGCTGTCATCTGCCAGTGCCGATCATTCCACCGTCACCGATTTCGCCAGATTGCGCGGCTGATCGACATCGGTGCCCTTGGCGACGGCAACGTGGTAAGCGAGCAGTTGAACCGGCACGGCATAGACCAGCGGCGCGATCAGCGGATGCACCTTGGGCATCTCGATCGTCGCGATCGCACTCTCGCCTGCCTGTGCTATGCCCGCCGCGTCGGAGATCAGCACGACCTGCGCACCGCGCGCCTGCGCTTCCTGCATGTTGGAAACGGTCTTGTCGAACAACGGGCCCGACGGGGCGAGGACGATCAACGGCACCGAATCGTCGATCAGCGCGATCGGCCCATGCTTCATCTCACCGGAGGCATAGCCTTCTGCATGGATGTAGCTGATTTCCTTCAGCTTCAAGGCCCCTTCCAGCGCCATCGGATAATCCGGGCCGCGGCCGAGGTACAGCACGTCTCGCGCCTGCGCGATCAGCGGCGCCATCGTCTCGATCTCGGTATCATGGCCAAGCGCGTGGTTCAGCGCCTCGGGCACCTCGACCAAGTGACGGACGATCGCCTTTTCTTCCTCACCGTCCAGCTTGCCACGCGCGCGCGCCAGATTGACGGAAAGCGCAGCCATCACCGCCAACTGACACGTGAACGCCTTGGTCGAGGCAACGCCAATCTCCGGCCCGGCGTGTGTCGGCAGCAACAGATCGACCTCGCGGGCCATCGAGCTTGTAGGCACGTTGATGATACCCGCGGTCGTCACGCCAGCGGCCTTCATATGGCGAAGCGCGGCCAGCGTGTCCGCCGTCTCGCCCGATTGCGAGATGACGATGCCGAGCGTGTTGGGCAGCAACACCGGATCACGGTAGCGGAACTCGCTGGCGACATCGACTTCGACCGGCAACCGCGCGAATTGCTCGATCCAATATTTGCCGATCATCCCGACATAGCTGGCGGTGCCGCACGCCACGATCGCCACGCGCTCGACGCTGGCGAGATCGAAATCCATGTCCGGCAAGGCGACGATATTCTCTAGCGGCCGGAGATAGCTGCGCAGCGTCTGGGCGACGACCACCGGCTGCTCGTAAATCTCCTTCAGCATGAAATGGCGGTGATTGCCCTTATCCATCAACTGCCCGGAAGCACCCGACTGGACGATCTGGCGTTCGACAGGATTGTTGTCGCGATCGTAGATTTCGACGCTATCCCGTTGGATAACAACCCAATCGCCTTCGTCTAGATAGGCGATCCGCTGGGTCAGCGGCGCCAGCGCCAGCGCATCCGAGCCAAGATAATTCTCGCCCTCGCCGTAACCCACCGTCAGCGGCGCGCCCAATCGGGCGCCGATGATCAGATCGGGCTCGCTCAGCACCATCACCGCCAGTGCGAAAGCGCCGTGCAGCCGCGGCAGAACCACCGCGACGGCTTCGCGCGCCGGCACGCCCTTTTCCACTTCGCGCGCGATCAAGTGCGCCACCACTTCGGTGTCGGTCTGGCTATTGAACGTGCGGCCATCGGCGATCAGTTCGTCGCGCAGCGCCTTGAAATTCTCGATGATGCCGTTGTGGACGATCACCACGTCGCCGACGATGTGTGGATGGGCGTTATCCTCGGTCGGCGCGCCGTGCGTCGCCCAGCGCGTGTGCGCAATACCGATATCGCCCGGCAGCGGCGCCTCGACGAGCCGAGCGGCGAGGTTCTTCAGCTTGCCCTGCGCCCGCCGTCGATCGAACGCTCCGTCGTGGATGGTGCACATCCCCGCGGAGTCGTAACCGCGATATTCCAATCGCTTGAGCCCATCGAGCAAGCGATCGGCAACTTCATCCTTGCCGACGATACCAACGATCCCACACATCGCTTAACCTTTACCCTTCTTCGCCAGCATGCGTTCGCGAAACCGTCGCGCCCAGCCGGGTTTTGATTCCTGAGACCCGCGCGCGAGCGCCAGCGCATCGGGATCGACATCGCGCGTGACGACGCTCCCGGCCGCCACGATCGCCCCTTCGCCGATCGCGACGGGCGCTACGAGCGCACTGTTGGACCCAATGAACGCGCCGGCGCCGATCTTCGTTCGGTATTTGAAGAACCCGTCGTAATTACATGTAATCGTTCCGGCGCCGATATTGGCATCCGCCCCAACATCGGCATCGCCGAGATAGGTTAGATGGCTCGCCTTCGCGCCGGGGCCAAGCACCGCCTTCTTCATTTCAACGAAATTGCCGACCTTGGCGCCCTCGCCCAGGATCGCGCCGGGCCGCAATCGAGCGAACGGGCCGACCGATGCGGCAGCGCCCACCGTCGCGCCTTCGATATGGCTGAATGCGTGCACCTGCGCCCCGTCACCGATGCTGACGCCCGGACCGAATACGACATTGGGCTCGATCGTCACATCGCGGCCCAGATGCGTATCGTAGGCGAACCAGACCGTCTCGGGCGCGACCAGCGAAACGCCGGCTGCCATCGCCTCGTCGCGGCGACGCGCCTGCCAGCGCGCCTCCACCTGCGCGAGCTCGCCGCGGCTGTTGACGCCCGCCACTTCGTCCGCATCGGTTTCGATCACTGCCGAGCGACGCCCATCGGCAGCGGCAAGCATGACGATATCGGGCAGATAATATTCACCGGCGGCATTGTCGTTGCCGACGCGCGACAGCAGAGCGAACAGATCGTGCGAGCGCGCCGCCATCAGCCCCGAATTGCAGAGCGTTTCGGCGCGTTCCTCAGGACTTGCATCCTTATATTCGACCATCTTCTTAATAATGCCGTCGGCATCGGCGATGATCCGACCGTAGGCACCGGAATCGAGCGGCCGCGATCCCAATACGACGGCGGCGGGCTGATCGTCCCCATGCAGGCGATCGAGCATCCCGCGCATCGTCGCAGGCGTCACCAACGGCACGTCGCCGTAGAGAATCAGCACGTCGCCATCAAAGCCGGACAAAGCCGATTCGGCCTGCTGCACCGCATGCCCCGTGCCCAGCTGCTCCGCCTGATCGACGGTCGCGATACCGAGCGGCGCAACCGCCGCCTCGACCTGAGCACCTGCCGCTCCCGTCACCACTACCATTTTCGCAGGCGCAAGCACCGAAACGCTGTCGATCAGGTGGAGCAGCATCGGTCGCCCCGCGATCGGATGCAGCACCTTGTGGAGATCGGATTTCATCCGCGTCCCCTTGCCGGCGGCAAGGATGATCGCGGCTACGGGCGGTCGGCTGGACATGGCGCTCGCCCTGCCATGATTGTCTTGCCATTTCCATAGGCTCGCTGGCAGGCAGGGCGACGATGAATGATTTCCCTTTCGATCTGGTCGGCTTCGATCTCGACGGCACCCTCGTCGATTCGAGTGCGGACCTCGCCGCAGCGGTCAACCATGTCCTCGCGGCGCTTGATCAGGCGCCGTTGACCGTTGCGCAGGTCCGGAAAAATATCGGCGGCGGCGGCCGTCGCATGCTCGCGCGAAGCCTCAGCGATGCTGGGGTCGCCGCGCCCGATCCGATCGATCCGCTCTACGATGAGATGATCGCTTATTATTCGGGCCATATCGCTGACGAGACACGCCCATTCCCCGGCGCGGTCGATGCACTCACGAGGATCGGGTCCGCTGGCGTTACGCTTGCTGTCGTTACGAACAAGGGCCAGCGTCTCGCGGAGCGGTTGCTCGAGGCGTTGGGGCTCGCTGCATATTTCGAGATCGTGATCGGCGGCGACAGCGTGGCGAAGGGCAAGCCCGCCCCCGCCCCCCTGCTGGAGATGATGCGGCGCTGCGGCGGCGGGCGTGCGGCGTTTGTCGGCGATTCGGAATATGACGTGGCCGCGGCGCATACTGCTGGTCTGCCGTGCATCGCGGTGAGCTTCGGCTTTCCCGGCAAGCCGGTTGCGGAACTCGGCGCCGACGCGGTGATCGACGATTTCACCGCGTTGCCCGAAGCACTGCGCTCCATCGGCTCTCAGACCGGGCGATAGCCCTTGCGCCACTTGGTCCACAGGTGCCGCACAAGCATCGCCGGCGGCATCCGCAACCAATGCGAACGCAGATAGAAGCCGAACCGAGTCGCCCGCCGCGTCGGCCGTCCCCAGCCATCACGCGCCGTCAGCCGCCGTAAGTACAGCGCGTCGGCGCCCCGGATACCACGCCAATCCGTGGGAACATCAGTTTCGTAAAGCGCATGCGCCAGCCGGGCCGCACGCGCGACTTCGCCCGCCAGCCCGTGGAACCGAGCCCGATCGGCCAAGCCATCGACACCGAACTGTCCGATGAGACAGTGAATATCCCACAGGTTGCGCATCCCGCCGGCCAGATCGCCATCGGCGAACAGATGAGCGGCGGCATGGACGATCATATCGTTGGGCGCGAGCATCCGAAGCCCATCGGCGAGCACCACGCTGTCGGCGATCAAGGCCCCGGCATCGGGCGTGATCCGCGCGGTCAGCGGCAGGATGGTGTGATGCACATCGATCATGCGATCACGATCGCGGTGGATGAGCGGCGGCAGCTCATGCATCCAGCGGCGATAATATGCGTCGTCATAGGGATCGGGCTTGACCCATTCCCACCCCGCGCCGAGCAGCGCCCGCTCAACAGCGTCGATCGCCGAACGCGGCACCAGAATATCGAGATCGCCGATCGAGCGCCCCTCGCCCGCCGTCAGCCCCGATGCCGCGAAGGCGGTGCCCTTCAAGAGTACGATCGGGCAGCCGACGACCGCCAGCACGCGCCGCGCCATTTCGGCTTCCCACAAAGCGGCGATCCGCTGCTGCGCCGCCGACGCGCCCGCATCCGCTAGAATGCGCGCGGCCGCGGCTGGCATCGCCTGACTCTGAAGCCGGGCTGCCAGCGTGCCGATCATCTGTTCGGCGCGCGCCACGGCGATCAGCGCCGCCCAGCCCCGCGCGTCGAGCGATCCGACCATCGCCGGATCGCAAAGCGCACGCGCCAGCAGCATCGCATCGCTCATGCCGCGGCCCACAGCGTTTCGACCTGCGCGATCGCCGCATCGGCATCGGGGTAATCGATCGCCCGCGACGGCACCGTCCTGACCAGGCGGGCAAGCGCATCGAATCCGCGCTCGCCGAGCGCGACATAATTGGTCGACGCCTGAGTCAGCCGCACGAACACCTCGCTTGGCCCCAGCGCTCGCTCAGCGGCATCGGAGCCAAAGCGGGGAAACAGCATCAGCGCTGGTTTCGCCGGCTCGCCCATCCGCGCGATGGCGTCTGCGCCCGGCACGAGATGGCGAATATCGCCCTTCGGAGTCGCCTTCATCAGCGGGCCGAAGCGACCATCGGGCAGCGCCCTGCGCGCCACGCCGATCGCTTCGTTCTTCAAGCTGACGAGTCGGGGAAAGGCATGGACGAGCCCGGTTTCGGGATCGATCAGGGCAAATTCATCCCCCATCAACCGCCAGCCGCGCGCGCCGAGCAGCGCGGCGAGAGTCGATTTGCCGGCGCCGGAAAGGCCGCTCATCAACACCGCTCGCCCCTCGCGCTCGACGACCGACGCATGCAGCAGCAGGTAGCGCCGCTGGCCCAGCGCCATTTGCAGGTTCATCGCCATTTCGGCCGCCAGCACCCCCTGGGCAAGCGGCAAGGGGGCCGCATCGGGCAGTACGAAATCCCCGCCGAGCATCACCGCCGGACGAATCCAGCGCCGCCATGGTCGCGCCGCGAACAAGCGCACATTGAAATCGGCAATGCCGTCCTCGGGTTTTGGATAGCCGGCATAAAGCCGTTCCAACTCGGCAATCGGGGACCGCCAATCCGAACCGACCCGAAAGCCGACCGGACCGATCCGCACGGAAAAGACGTGCCTCATGCCGCGACCACCAGCCCGGCCGAGACCAGCTCGTCGAGCCGGGCATCAAGCGCATCGATACTGGCATCGACGAGATCGAACCGATCGACGAGCGCCGCCAGCAGCCCCTCGCGAGTCATTGTCGCAGCAGCAAGCAACTCTAGGATTTGCGGGGCCGGCGGGGTGACAAGATGAGTCAGCCCGGACGCGCGGTGAAAGATCAAGGTGAAGTCGTCGAGCGGGGCGACACTAAGTTCTTCGGCCGGCACCGCGCGGAACGATGCCGCAGACACGTCGTCAGCCGCGCGGCATCTGCAACGATGCGAAGCAGGTGAAGCCGCTGGTGCCCGATTGCAGGCGGCGGATGTATTTGATGTAGGCCTGGTTCTGCTCGTAGGTCGTGCCGGGCAATTGCCCGCCGGCCAGCGCGTTCTTCACGTCATCGCCCTTGAACGGGATCGATGCCGGCGCAAACGCCCCCGGCGTGCCCGCCGGCACCACCGTGCCATCGGCCGCGATATAGCTGCCGGCACGCCCGGCATCGGGCACCGGAATTTCGCAGTGGATCACCGACGCGTTGGTCTGCGCAAGCGCCGGGCGGATCGAGATAATCGCCGATGCGCCGACGGCGCCGAGCATCAGCGCCCGGCGGCGCGTTGCTCCGCCAGCCATTGCCGCATCATCGTCACGGGGCGTATCATCGGTCATCGTCGCATCCTGTCGTCTTCGACCTTTCATATTCGTAAAGCAGGTGCAAGCTCGCGCCGGTGCATTACTGGCGAGAATAGCGGTAAAGCGGATCAGAATGGCACAGCGATCTCCCTTTCTCCTCACCATCGCCGCAGTGGCCGTTCTGGTCATCGCGCTGGTCGCGTTTGATCTCGCCTCGGCGACCGCAGGATTGTGGGCGTTGGGCGCTGGCCTGATCGTGATCGCCATCCTCGCCGGCACACCAAACCGTCCGCGACCGGACGAAACGTCGATCGCCGAGGCCCCGCCGCCGGCGCCGGATCTGATCGGCGGTTTGATCGATGCGATCGTCGACCCCGTGCTGGTGACGCGCGACGGCCGAGTGATCGAGGCAAACAACGCGGCGCGAACGCTGCTCGGCAATGCGGTGCTCGGCGAGGACATTCGCCTCGCAATCCGCCATCCGGCTGCGGCCGAGCGTCTCAGCGATCCCCGACAGCCCGACGGATCGATCGAATTCGTCGGCCTTGGCGGCGAGGATCGACGCTGGGAAATGCGCATTTCCGCGATCATTCGCGGCTACCGCCTGATCCAGCTGATCGATCAGACCGCGCGCGCCGCGGCCGAACGCATGCGTGTGGATTTCGTCGCCAACGCGAGCCACGAGCTCAAGACCCCTCTCGCCTCCTTGCTTGGCTATATCGAAACGCTGCGCGACGACGAGACGGCAGCGGACGCAGCGCTGCGCGCCCGTTTTCTGACGATCATGGCCGGGGAAGCGAGCCGGATGCAGCGGTTGATCGAGGACTTGATCTCGCGGTCGCGCATCGAGGCGGAGAAATATCGCCTTCCCGACACGCGGGTCGATCTGGTCGCGCTGGTCGATGAAATCGTCGCGCAGCTTCGCGAAGGCGGTGATGTTCGGAGCGACGATCTGGTGGTAGATGCCGCCGCGAATCTGCCCCCCGTGATGGGCGATCGGCCGCAGCTATCGCAGATGCTGTACAATCTGATCGGCAACGCCATGAAGTATGGCCGCAGCGGCACGCCGGTGGCGATCACGCTGGCGCCGACGGCGAGTAATATGGTGCGGTTGGTGGTGCGCGATCACGGCGACGGAATCGCCGCCACCCACCTGCCCCGATTGACCGAGCGTTTCTACCGCGTCGATGCCGGCCGCAGCCGCGGGCTGGGCGGCACCGGGCTTGGGCTGGCGATCGTGAAGCACATCATCGAGCGCCATCGCGGCCGGCTGGAGATCGTCAGCGCGCCCGGGGAGGGCGTGCGCGTGACCGTTTTATTGCCGGCCGCGCAGGAGTCAGGCGACACGTTGTCATCAAAGGGTAATGAGATCGTCACAAGGCGAACGGCGACACCCTGACGATGCGGAGCCGATTCGGCTGGCATCACAGAGCGGAGCAAAGCGAATGACCCGTGCTCGAATGCTGCTGGTCGAGGATGACGCCGCGCTCGCCGAGTTGCTCGGCTGGCATTTCGAACGCGAGGATTTCGACGTTCGCCGCACCGCCGATGGCGAGGAAGCGCTGCTACTCGCCAAGGAAGCCGCGCCCGATATCGTGCTCCTCGATTGGATGCTGGAGGGATTGTCCGGCATCGAGGTCTGTCGCCGTTTGCGGCGGATGAACGAGACCGCCAACGTGCCGATCATCATGCTCACCGCGCGCGGCGAAGAGGAAGATCGCGTGCGCGGACTGGAAACCGGCGCCGACGATTATGTCACCAAGCCCTTCTCCCCGCGCGAGCTGGTCGCGCGCGTCGGGGCGGTGCTCCGCCGGGTACGCCCCGGTCTGGCCGGCGAGCAGCTGAGTTATGGCGACATCGAAATGGATACCGTGGGCCACAAAGTCCGGCGCGGCGGCCAGGTCGTCCCGCTTGGCCCCACCGAGTTCCGTCTGCTCAAACATTTCCTTGAACATCCCGGCTGGGTGTTCTCCCGCGAACGCCTGCTAGACGCGGTGTGGGGGCATGACGCCGACATCGAATCGCGCACCGTCGATGTCCACATTCGCCGCCTGCGCAAGGCCATCAACCAGGGCAATCGGGCCGACGTCATCCGAACGGTGCGATCGGCCGGCTACTCGCTCGATTCAGGCAGCTGAGCCGAAACGGAATCGGCTGCGCAACGAACCGGCGCGATGTGCGTTTCCCCTCCCGCGCACCAACTACCAGCGCTCAAAGTAAGTGCACAGGAGATCAGCATGAAGCTTGTCCTTTTGGCCGCGGCCGTCGCGATCGCCGCTCCGGCGATGGCGCAGACGACCACCGACGATCAAACGCAGACTGACACGACGACGACCACGACCGCCGCCCCGCAGGATCAGTCGGCCGCCACGACGACCACCGACGCCAGCGCAGCGCCGACCGCGGGTGGCTATGAGCCTGCGACGCCGCCGATGTCGGCACCGGCGCAACCCGGCGCGACCGTTGTGTTCCAGCCTTCCGTCTCGCCCACTCAGGCTTTCCCGCCGCCCCCGCCGCAGGCGAGCTACCCGCCTTGCAAGAAAGGCCAGACCGATAAGTGCATGGAGCGCGGCAGCCCGAAGTAAGCGATCTTTTCCTGTATCGCGAAGAGGCGGACGTAGCCGGCACCCGGCGGCGTCCGTCTCTTTTTTCATGGGCGTGGATCGATTAGGAGTTGGCGAGTCCAATCCCCTACAGGAGCGCCTTGATGACCATCCGTTTCGATAATCGCGTCGCCATCGTCACGGGCGCCGGTGGTGGTTTGGGTCGCGCATACGCCCTCGATCTCGCTCGGCGCGGCGCGAAGGTGGTGGTCAACGACCTTGGCGGCGCGCGGGACGGAACCGGCCATTCGGACGCCGCGCTCAAGGTCGTGGAGGAAATCAAGGCGGCCGGCGGCGAGGCGATGTCGAATGGCGGCAGCGTGACCGAATATGATCACATGGTCGAAATGGTCGCCAAGGCCAAGGAAATGTGGGGCGGCGTCCATATCCTGATCAACAATGCCGGGGTGCTGCGCGACAAGAGTTTCGCCAAGATGGAGCCGGCGGATTTCGATTTCGTCGTGAAAGTTCATCTGATCGGATCGGCAAATTGCACCAAGGCCGTGTGGGAAACGATGCGCGACCAGGCTTATGGCCGCATCCTGATGACGGCATCATCGACGGGGCTTTACGGCAATTTCGGCCAGGCCAATTACGGCGCGGCCAAGCTGGGGCTCGCCGGCCTGACCAAGACGCTCCACCTCGAGGGGGCGAAATACAATATCCGGGTCAACACGCTCGCGCCGACCGCCGGCACGCGGATGACCGAGGACTTGTTTCCGGAAGAGGCGTTCAAGGCATTCGCCCCCGAAAAGGTCGCGCCCGCCGCGCTGTTCCTGGTTTCCGAGGACGCGCCGACCAATGCGATTGTCGGTGCCGGCGCCGGGGTGTTCCAGACGGCCTATGTCACGCTGACGCCGGGCGTCGCGCTGAAGGGTGACGATTGCACGCCGGAGGGCGTTGCCGCACATTGGGCCGAAATCACCGATCGCACTGGGGAAATCGTGCCGCAATCGGGCGCCGAGCAATCGATGCTGATCATGAAGACGCTACAGGCGGGATAAGCGCTCACGGTATCATTATTCCAGGCCGGCGAGAGCATCTCTCGCCTCCCCCGCGCAATTGATCGTAGAATTATCTGATATATCCGCTATACCGCAGCAATGACGGTCATAAGCGACGATGGCAGAGGCAGGCTCGGGTGCTCAATCGCCCGACTGGTCGATCGCGATGAGATCGAGCACGTCATCGATCAGCGTCGCCATCAGCGTTTGCGCCGCGACGGGATCGCGGCGAGCGATCGCCTCCATGACCGCCCCGTGCTGCGCAAGATCAGCGGTCCGGCCCTTGATCCGGTTGGTGAACCGGATCGAGGTTCGCAGCGCAGTGCCCACGACATCGCGGAACTGATCGAAGAACGGGTTGGCGGAGGCGCGCAGGATCGCGACGTGAAAGGCGATATCCGCCTCCAGCGAGTCGTCGTCGCCTGCTTCGGCCGCTTCCATTCGGGCAAAGCCGGCGCGGATCATCGCCAGGCCGGCCTCGTCCGCCGCTGTGGCGGCAAGCGCGGCCGCCGCGGGTTCGATCGCGCTACGCAACTGGCTGAACTGGCGGAGCAGATCGATCGAGAATTTGCGATCGAGCAACCAGCGCAGCACGTCCGGATCGAACAGGTTCCAATTGCTAACCGGCTGCACGATCGTGCCTTGGCGTGGCCGCGCGGAAAGCAGCCCCTTCGCTGTAAGCATCTTCACCGCCTCGCGAGTCACCGATCGGCTGACGGCGTGCTGCTTGGAAAGCTCCGCCTCGGTGGGAAACGGCTTTTCCTCATAAGCGCCCGTGACGATCGCCTTACCGATGTGATCCAGCATGCCATAAGTAAGGTTGCGCCCCAGCGAGGTGCGAATGTCGTTGGGATCGGTCGCCATAGGCTGAACCTCCGTCAATGGGCATGGCTTCGTAGGAACAATGATATAAATAGCCGAACAACCACAAACGCAAGGGCCGCGTGAGGCTTAGGGAGAATGGGGATGCAATTGGCGACGATCGATGTCGTGGTGGTGCTGGTGTATTTCGTCGCGATCTTCGGGCTGGCCCAGTTCGTTTCGCGCGAAAAGGCGGGCCATCAGAAGAACTCCACCGACTATTTTCTAGCGTCGCGCAATCTACCCTGGTGGGCGATCGGCGCCTCGTTGATCGCCGCCAACATTTCAGCGGAACAGATCGTCGGCATGTCCGGGTCGGGCTATGCCATCGGTCTGGCGATCGCCTCCTATGAATGGATGTCTGCGTTGACGATCCTGATCGTCGGCAAATTCTTCCTGCAGATCTTTCTCAAGAACGAAATCTATACGATGCCGCAGTTCCTTGAACAGCGGTACGGCCCGGCAACGCGGACGATCCTGGCGGTCTTCTGGCTGGGCCTGTACATTTTCGTGAACCTGACCTCGATCATCTGGCTGGGCTCGATCGCGGTGACGCAGGTGGCGGGGATCGACCAGAATGTGGCGCTCCTTATCCTCGGCCTTTTCGCGCTCTTCTATCAGCTACGCGGCGGTCTCAAAGCGGTCGCGCTGACCGATATCGTCCAGGTGACGCTGCTCGTGCTCGGGGGGCTGATGGTTTCTTGGATTACGCTCTCCACGATTGGCCACGGCAGCGTGATCGCCGGCTTCCACGAGCTGACGACGCGCGTGCCCGATCATTTCAACATGATCCTTTCGCCATCCGATCCGCATTTCAACGATCTGCCGGGCATCTCCGTGCTGATCGGCGGCATGTGGATCGCCAATCTCAGCTATTGGGGCTTCAACCAGTATATCATTCAGCGCGCCCTCGCGGCCAAAAGCTTGCCCGAAGCGCAAAAGGGAGTCGTGTTCGCGGCGTTCCTGAAACTCATTACACCGCTGGTGATCGTCGTTCCGGGGATCGCCGCCGTTCTTTTGGCGCCGAACCTCGCCAAGCCCGACGATGCCTATCCGACGATTATGCGGCTGCTGCCGACCGGCATCCTCGGCCTCGTCTTCGCCGCGTTGATCGCCGCGATCGTCGCGTCAACGGCATCGAAGATCAATTCGCTCTCGACGATCTTCACGCTCGATCTCTACGCCAAATTCAAGGGCAAGAAGAGCAATGTCGAGGACCTCGGCGGCGCCGAGGCGACCACCGCCAATGAGCGCCACCTCGTGCTGGTCGGCCGCATCGCGGCCTGCGTCGCGCTGGCGCTGGCGCTGATCACCGCGCGACCGCTGCTCGGCCATTCGGACCAGGCGTTCCAATACATCCAGGAATATACGGGCTTCTTCACACCAGGCATCACCGTGATCTTCCTGCTCGGCCTGTTCTGGAAGCGGGCGAGCGAGGCGGGCGCCATCACCGCCGCGGTGGGTTCGTTCATCCTGTCGCTCGTGATGAAGTTCGCCACGCCTGACTTCCCGTTCATGAACCGGATGCTGGTGACGTTCTTCATCACGTTTGCGCTGGCGGTCGTCATGTCACTGGTCTGGCCGAACGCTGCGAACCGCAACCGCATCAACACCGCAAACGTCGATTACAAGACCTCGACCGGGTTCAACGTCGCCGCTGCGGCAGTGTGCATGATCCTGATCGCGCTCTACGCAACCTGGTGGTGAGCCGATGAGCATAGCCGAAGTGCTGGCCGTCGATTGGGGCACCACCAATCGTCGCGTTTACCTGCTGGCCGCAGATGGCACAGTGCTGGCGACCGAACGCGATGACCGGGGCATCGTGAGCGTCGGTCGTGGCGGCTTCGCGGTGGAGGCGGCAGCGATCAGATCGCGGTTCGGCGACTTGCCCATGCTATGCGCGGGCATGGTCGGATCGGTGAACGGCTGGGCAGAAGCGGCATATCGCTCCTGCCCCGCCGGGCTTGAAGACCTTGCCGGCGCCCTGAGCTGGGTCGAACCGGAACGAACCGCGATCGTGCCAGGTGTTCGTTTCGAGGACGATGACCGCGCGGATGTGATGCGGGGCGAGGAAGTGCAATTGCTGGGCGCGGTCGCAGCGGCCCTCGCACCGGGCGATGCGCTGCTCTGCCAACCGGGCACGCATTGCAAATGGGCACAGATGGCGGATGACCGGATCGCCAGCTTCCGCACGACGATGACCGGCGAGCTGTTCGCGCACCTCAAGAAGCACAGCCTGCTCGCCGAATTCATGACTGGCGAGATCACCGACGGAACCGCGTTTCGCGACGGCGTTGCCGCCTCGTCCAACCGCACGCTGCTCGGCGACCTGTTCGGCGCGCGGGCAAGCGTGCTGACCGGCCGCCGCGACCGCGGCGACGTCGCCGCTTATGTCAGCGGCTTGCTGATCGGCAGCGATGTGCGCGAGCAGGCGGTACCCGCCGGCACGACGATTTACCTGCTCGCTGATCCGACGCTCGGCGCACTCTATTCGGCAGCGATCGAGGAGGCGGGCGGCAATGCCCGCTTGATCGACAGCCACGATGCCTTCGTTGCCGGCATCACCCGTTTGTGGAGATTGATTCGATGACTGCTCGAACCACGTTGGACGCCGCGATGGCGCGCTGCGCGCTTGTTGCGATCCTGCGCGGCATCGAACCCCATGAGGCCGAGGCGATCGCCGGCGCGCTGATCGACGCCGGTTTCTCGATGATCGAGGTCCCGCTCAACTCGCCGAATCCGCTGGCGAGCATCGAAAAGATCGCGCGTCGTTTTGGCGATGAAGCGCTGATCGGTGCGGGAACGGTTCTCGACACCGGCCAAGTCCGGAGCGTTCGCGAATCGGGCGGGCGGCTGATCGTCTCTCCCAATGCCAATCGCGCGGTCATTACCGCCAGCGCCGATGGCGGCATGGTTTCGCTGCCCGGCTATTTCACGCCGAGCGAGGCTTTTGCCGCCCTCGATGCCGGCGCAACCGGGCTGAAGCTTTTTCCCGCCGAGGCAGCGACTCCGGCCGTGCTCAAGGCACAGCGTGCCGTTCTGCCACCCGACACGCCGGTGCTGGTGGTCGGCGGCATCTCGCCTGACAACATGGCATCGTGGCGCGAGGCGGGCGCTGCCGGCTTCGGCCTGGGCTCCGCGCTCTACAAGCCGGGCCGCACAGCAGCCGAGGTCGGCGCGGCGGCACGCGCGTTCATCGATCGATCGGTAGCGTCGTAAAGCCGCAACCTCCGCTCGGTAGCGCTGCCAAAATGCTGCAATCGCGTCATTCAAGGCTAGACAAGCCTGGAAAAGCACGACTAAGGCAACGCAACCTTGTTCGATCGAACATGACTCCTGGTCGTGATCGTTCGAGAGGTGCCGCCGAGGGGGACGTCCGCGGGCGTGGCGGCTGTGCGACGATATAATTCCAGGCCGTGAAGCCAATGGGCAGCCGCCCGGTTTTGCCGTCTCCCCGGGTAGGAATTCGACCATCCTGATTTCTCTATCTCGCATCGGCCGGCAGGGTGAGTCCGCGTCAGGACCCCGCCATCGTCCTGTGGTGACGCTGCTTTGCTGCGGCGCCCTCCTGGCGCTTGGCGCCTGCGGGAGCAGCGGCAAGAAGCAGGGCGCGCCGCCACCCGCTCAAGTCGGTTACGTGACGGTCAGCGAATCGAGCGTTCCGATCACGACCGAGCTCGCCGGCCGCACCTCGGCTTACGAATCATCGGACGTTCGCCCGCAGGTTTCGGGCATCATCCGCCAGCGCTATTTCACTGAAGGCGCGATGGTGAAGAAGGGCCAGCCCCTCTACCAGATCGATCCCAGCCAGTATCGCGCGGCGGTTGCGCAGGCACGGGCCAATCTCGCCAACGCGCAGGCAACGGCGACGGCGGCCAAGATCAAGGCCGATCGCTACAAGCCGCTCGCCGAAATGCAGGCTGTCGCGAAGCAGGATTATACCGACGCGCTCGCCGCCTCGCAGGAATCAGCGGCCGCGGTGCAGCAGTATCGCGCCGCGCTCGATAGCGCCGAGATCAACCTTCGCTACACCAACGTTCCAGCGCCGATCACCGGCCGCATTGGCCGATCGCTCTACACCGTCGGCGCGCTCGTCACGCAGAGCCAGACCGATCCGCTGGCGCAGATCCAGCGGCTCGATCCGATCTATGTCGATATCCAGCAATCGAGCAGCGACGAACTCGCCCTGCGGCAATCGCTGCGCAGCGGCGGCGTGACGGCGACGACGGCGCAGGTTCGCCTGAAGCTGGATGACGGCAGCGATTATGGCATGGTCGGCACGGTCGAGTTTTCCGAGGCGGTCGTCGATCCCAACACCGGGACGGTGACGCTGCGTGCCCGCTTCCCGAACCCTCAAGGGTTGCTGCTGCCCGGCATGTTCGTCCGCGCGGAGTTCGCCCAGGCGGTCGATCCCCATGCGATCCTGGTGCCGCAAGCAGGCGTCCAGCATGATCCCAAGGGCAATGCGACCGTGCTAATCGTCGGACCCGGCAACAAGGTGATCCAGAAGACGATCCAGGCCGATCGCACGCAAGGCGCCTATTGGGTGGTGACCGGCGGGCTCAATCCCGGCGACAAGGTGATCACCGAGGGCACGGCCAAGGCGCAGCCCGGCGCGGTGGTGAACCCCGTCGTCGCCGGCACGCCGGAAAAGATCCAGGCGCCGTCCGCCAAGCAAGCGAAACAGCAACAGGGCAAGGCCGCCGGACAGGCCGGGGGCTGACGCGCCATGCTCTCGCGCATCTTCATCGAACGGCCCATCTTCGCCTGGGTTATCGCGATCATCATCATGCTGCTGGGCATCGGCGCGATCATGTCGCTGCCGATCGAGCAATATCCCGATATCGCCCCGCCGCAGGTCAACATCCGCGCGAGCTACCCCGGCGCATCGGCCGAAACGCTGGAAAACAGCGTCACCCAGGTGATCGAGCAGCAGCTGACCGGCATCGACGGCCTGTTGTACTTCAGCTCGAATTCCACCGGGCGCGGCTCGGTGAACATCAGCGTCACCTTCAAGAAGGGCACCAACCCCGACATCGCGCAGGTGCAGGTGCAGAACAAGGTGCAGGCCGCGCTGCCACGCCTGCCCCAGCAGGTTCAGGCGCAGGGCATCACCGTCAGCAAATCCAATTCGGACATCCTGATGGTCGCCGCGGTCTATGACACGACCGACAAGAGCACCAACGCCGACGTGTCGGACTATCTCGTCTCCAACCTGCAGGATCAGATCGCCCGCCTGCCCGGCGTCGGCGACTTCCGCGTGTTCGGCGCGCAATATGCGATGCGCATCTGGCTCGATCCAGCGCGGCTGGAAAGCTACGGCTTGATGCCGAGCGACGTGGTTTCCGCGATCCAGGCGCAGAATACCGAGCTGGCCGCAGGCGAAGTCGGCGGCCAGCCGATGCCGACGACGCAGATGCTGGACGCGACCGTCACCGCGCAATCGCGCCTGCAAACGCCGCAGCAGTTCCGCGATATCATCGTCAAGACCGATTCAAATGGCTCCACTGTGCATCTGTCCGACGTCGCCCGCGTCGAACTCGGCCCGGAGACCGATGGCATCAGCAGCCGGATCAACGGCCATCCCGGTGCCGGCATGGCGGTGAATCTCGCCCCCGGCTTCGACGCGCTAACGACATCGGAGGTGGTGAAGAACTTCATCACCCAGCAGGCCAAGAGCTTCCCGCCCGGCTATAAGTACGCCTTCCCGTTCGACACATCGGATTTCATCAAGCTTTCCGTCGATGAGGTGATCAAGACGCTGATCGAGGCGATCATCCTGGTCGTCATCGTGATGTTCGTGTTTCTGCAAAGCTGGCGCGCGACCCTGATCCCGACGATCGCGGTGCCCGTCGTGATCCTCGGCACATTCGGCATCCTTGCCCTGTTCGGCTTTTCGATCAACACGCTGACCCTGTTCGGACTCGTCCTAGCCATCGGCCTGCTGGTCGATGACGCGATCGTCGTCGTCGAGAATGTCGAGCGCGTGATGGAAGAAAATCCGGACATGTCGCCCAAGGAAGCGACGATCAAATCGATGAACGAAATCCAGGTCGCGCTGATCGCGATCGCGATGGTGCTTTCGGCCGTGTTCCTGCCGATGGCGTTCTTCGGCGGATCGACGGGCGTGATTTACCGGCAGTTCTCGGTCACGATCGTATCGGCGATGGCGCTGTCCGTGGTCGTTGCGCTGGTCCTGACCCCCGCCTTGTGCGCGACCATGCTCAAGAAGAAGAGCGAGGAAGAGCCGGGCCCGATCGCGCGCCGGCTGGAAGGGCCGCGCGACTGGTTCAACGCCAAATTCGACACGATGATCGATCGCTATCAGGGATCGGTGTCGAAGGTCGTCGATCGCAAGTGGCTGTTCCTGATCATCTATGCCGTGATCGTCGGCCTGCTGGTGCTCATGTTCGTCCGCCTGCCGACCAGTTTCCTGCCGACCGAGGATCAGGGCGGGGCGATGCTGCAATGGAACCTGCCGCCGGGCGCGACGATGGGGCGAACGCAGCAGGCGCAATATGCGATCGAGAAGTATTTCCTGATCAACGAAAAGGCCAATCTGAAGGCGTTGTTCACCGTCGCCGGCGCCGGCGGCGGCGGATCGGGCGGCCAGAACCAGGGCTTCGGCTTCATCGCTTTGGCCGATTGGAGCAAGCGCAAGGGCACCGAAAATAGCGCAAACGCGATCACGGCGCGCGCCACGGCGGCCTTGGCAGGGCTGCGCGACGTGGAATTCCACGCGCTGGTGCCGCCGGCCGTCCGCGGCCTGGGCCAATCCACCGGGTTCGAAATGCAATTGCTGAACTCCGGCGGCCTATCGCGCACCGAATTCACCGCGGCGCGCGACAAGCTGCTGGCGCTTGCCCGCCAAGACCCGGCGCTAACCCAGATCCGCCAAGTCGAATTGCCCGACCAGCCGACGCTCGAGGTCAAGCTGGACCAACAAAAGCTGCAGGTGCTTGGCCTGAAGCAATCCGACGTCAATTCGACGCTGAGCACTGCCTGGGGCGGCACCTACGTCAACGACTTCAACGACCGCGGCCGCGTGAAGCGCGTCTATGTCGAAGGCGATGCGCCCTACCGCGCCTCGCCCGAAGATTTGTCGGACTGGTACGTCCGCTCGTCGAATGGCCAGATGGCGCCCTTCTCTGCCTTTTCGTCGATTGGCTGGTCTTCAGCGCCGCCCTCGCTGAGCCGGTTCTCGGGCGTTTCTTCCTATGAAATCGACGGGCAAGCCGCGCCGGGCAAGAGCTCCGGGCAGGCGATGGATGAAATGACAAAACTGGCGGCGCAAATCCCCGGCACGTCGGTGGCGTGGAGCGGGCTATCCTATCAGGAACGGCTATCTTCCGGGCAGGCGCCGATCCTTTACGGCCTTTCGCTGCTGGTCGTTTTCCTGTGCCTCGCGGCGCTTTACGAAAGCTGGTCGATCCCGATCGCGGTGCTGCTGGTCATCCCGCTGGGCCTGGTCGGCGCGGTATTCGCGGTGACGGCGCGTGGGCTGGAGAATGACGTCTATATGCAGATCGGCCTGCTCACCACGATGGGCCTGGCCTCCAAGAACGCGATCCTGATGATCGAATTCGCCGAACAGGCCGAAAAGGAAGGCAAGCGCGTGATCGAAGCGGCGATCGAGGCGGCGCGGATTCGATTGCGGCCGATCCTGATGACCTCGTTCGCGTTCATCTTCGGCGTGTTTCCGCTCGCCATCGCGACGGGCGCGGGTGCGAACAGCCGAGTGGCGATCGGCACCGCCGTGATCGGCGGCATGCTGACCGCGACGCTGCTGGCGATTTTCTACATTCCCCTCTTCTTCGTGCTGGTTCGCCGGACGACGCGCGACGCACTGTCGCATCTGCATCATCAGGCGCCGCCAAGAACGCAGCCGAACCCGGATTCGGAGCCTTCGTCATGATGCGCCGCGCGATCCTGATGCTCGGCGCCTCGGCGTGCCTCGCCGGTTGTTCGTTCGAGCCGCATTACGTTCGGCCGGCATCGCCGGTCCCGCCGTCCTGGCCGCAGGGCGACGCTTATCTTACGCAGACTGAGGCGGCGTTGCCCAGCGTCGATTACCGCCAGGTGTTCAAGGATCCGCGGCTGCAGCAGATCATCACCCAGGCGTTGCAGAACAATCGCGACCTGCGGGTATCGGTGGCGAATATCGAGCAAGCGCGCGCCGAATACCGCATCCAGCGCGCGGACCTGCTGCCGGAGATCGACGCCACCGGCCAGGCGAACTTTCGCGGCGGCAGCGGATCGAACGCGGGCGGTGGCGGGGCTACGGCCTCGGCCGGGGCGAAGCGCAGCTATTCGGTCGATGTCGGCGCCAGCGCGTTCGAGATCGATCTGTTCGGCCGCGTGCGATCGCTGAGCCACGCTGCTTTGGACCAGTATTTCGCCACCGAGGCCGGCGCGCGTGCGACCCGACTGACGCTGGTCGGCGACGTGGCGACGGCATGGCTGACCTATGCCGCGGACAAGAGCCTGCTCAAGATCGCCGAAGACACAGCGGCCAATGCCGCCCAGAGCGTGAAGCTGACGCAGCAGCGGCTCGATGGCGGCATCGCGCCGCGCACCGACCTGCGCCAGGCGCAGACCGTGCTGGATACCGCGCAGTCCGATGTCGCCCAGCAGAAGACGCTGCTGGCGCAGGACGCCAACGCGCTGCAACTGCTGGTCGGCGCGCCAGTCGATCCCGCGTTGCTGCCCAAATCGATCGAGCAGGTCGCGCCGACGATGGGCGAAGTGCCGGCCGGGCTCGATTCGTCGATCCTGTTCCGTCGCCCCGATGTCGTCGAGGCCGAATATCAGCTGCGCGCGGCCAACGCCCAGATCGGCGCGGCACGGGCCGAACTGTTCCCGCGCATTTCGCTGACCAGCCTTGCGGGTTTCGCCAGCACCGCGCTGAGCGCATTGTTCGACCACGGATCGTTCAGCTATTCGGCGACGCCGTCGATCAGCTATCCGATTTTCCGCGCCGGTGCGGCGCGCGCTGGGGTCGCCCAGAGCAAGGCGGCGCGTGACGCCGCGCTCGCGACTTATGAAAAGGCGATCCAATCCGCCTTCCGCGACGTGGCCGACGCTTTGGCGCGGCGCGGGACGATCGATGCGCAAGCGACCGCGGACCGCAACAATGTGGCGCATTCGGCGGACAATTACCGGCTTTCCGACGCCCGCTACAAGGGCGGGATCGATACCTATCTCAACAGCCTGGACGCGCAGCGCACGCTTTACAGCGCGCAGCGTACCTATGTGTCGACCGAGCTGACCAAGGCGACGAACCTCGTCAATCTCTATACCGCGCTGGGCGGCGACGCGACGTTGGACGCGACCGCACAGGGGCCGAAACCGGCAGCGCCGGAACCGCAGGGATCGCCCATTCCGGAGCCTTAATCGCATGGACCGAATGGGGCGGCGCGGCTAGTTTCGCCGCGCGGCGACCAAGCGCCGCCGAACATGCGAGGATCTATCGATGCCCTCCCCCCCCACGCTGATGCCGACGCGCGCCTCCGGTGAAACTTTCGGCGGCGTCACCTATCATATCGACGGCGAACTGGTGCCGGTGCTGACCGTCGATGTGTCGATGCGCCCGGTATTCTTCGAACATCACATCCTGCTGTGGAAACACCCGACCGTCAGCATCAGCCTGAAGCCGATGAAGGGCGCGTTGAAGCGGATGATGGCCGGGATGCAGGTGTTCGTCACCCAGGCTGCGGGCCAAGGCATGATCGCGTTCAGCCGCGACGGCGCCGGGCATATCGTGCCGATCCACATGCCGCAGGGGAGCGAGCTGGACGTGCGCGAGCACCAGTTCCTCGCCGCCACCGATGCGATCGATTATTCGTTCACGCGCGTGCGGGGCATTTCGAACATGCTGTTCAGCGGCTCCGGCTTCTTCATCGATCGGTTTCACAGCCATGCCGGCGACGGCATCCTGTGGCTACACGGCTATGGCAACGTGTTCGAAAAGGTGCTTGCGCCCGGCGAGACGATCGACGTCGAGCCGGGCGGCTGGCTCTACAAGGAGCCGAGCGTGCGGATGGAAACGACGATCGACCGGCTCAGCTCCGGCCTGTTCGGCGCCAATTTCAACCTGGTGCTCAATCGTTTCACGGGGCCGGGGAAGATCGGCCTGCAATCGATGTATCTGCACATGCCGTCGGAGACGTGAGCGCGCCCGCCGTCAGCGCGAAGCCGCGCGGGAAAATCTGCCGGACGTAAGTGATCGTCGCCTGCCCGCGCGACGTCCACCGTTCGAACGAGAGGCAGGGCGCATCGGCGGCGACCTCCAGCATCGCCGCGCGATCCCCAGCCGCGATCGCGGTGATGCGGTAATCCCCCTCGGTCCACGGCACATGATCGAGTAGCCAGCGGCCCGGCGCGATGCGCGCGAAATCAACCGCGCCGGCCTGCGGCACGGCATCGAGATTGATCCAGCGCTCCTCCAGCGCGAAGACGGCCGTGCCGAGATGGCGGCAGACGATCGCCAGGGTTCGATCGGCCGTCGCCATTCGCGCCGTGGCCGGGGCATCGGCCGCCGCGATCGGCGTGGCGGACAGCGTATCGAGCACGTAACGCTCGCCGGCGGCGGCGATCTGCGCCTCCAGATCGGGGATGGCGATCGCCGCCATCTGCCGGCGCGGCCGAGCGACGATCGTGCCGGCACGGCGGCGACGCTCGACCAGCCCGGCCGCCGCCAGGGCTGACAAGGCGCGATTCACCGTCATCCGCGAGCATCCGAAGTCGACCATCAGTTCATACTCGGGCGGCACCCGGTCCCCGGGATGCCACGCGCCGGACATGATGCGATCCTCGATCACGCGGCGGATGTGCGCTTCGAGCGATCGGCCATCGGCGCGGACGGCCTCATTCATCGATCAGCGCCGCGATGGCCCGGCGATAGCGATCGACGATCGCATCGCGCGCGATGTGGCGGCCGCCTTCGACCACCCGCCGGCCGCGACGCCAGACGGCATCGATCGCCGAACGCTGGGCGGCGAAGAGCCAAGCGTCGATCAGCGCATCGTCGGCTCGTGCGGCCAGGGAAGGATGGCGCCGATCGAGCGCGACGACATCGGCCGGGGCGCCCGCCTCGATCCGCGCCGCGGGGACGCCGAGCGCCTGAGCGCCGCCGGCGAGCGCGGCGTCGAACAGGCTGCGCCCGGTCGAGCCCTCTCCGCTGGCCAGTACGTTGCGCTGGCGCTGCGCCAGGCGCTGCGAATATTCGAGCGCGGCAAGCTCCTGTCCGGCATCGATCAGGACGTTGGAATCGGAACCGATGCCGAACCGGCCTCCGGCGGCGCGATAGTCGCGGCCGTTGAAGATACCGTCGCCCAGGCTCGCCTCGGTGATCGGGCACAGGCCCGCCACGGCGCCGCTTTCCGCGAGCCGACGCGTTTCCTCATCGGTCATGTGCGTGGCATGGACCAGGCACCAGCGCGGATCGACGGCGGCGTGATCGAACAGCCATTCGACCGGACGCGCGCCACTCCACGCCAGACAATCCTCGACCTCGCGCTGCTGCTCGGCGATATGGATGTGGATCGGGCCGTCGCCGAGCTGAATCACCGCCCCCAGCGCCGCCGGCGGCACGGCGCGCAGACTGTGCGGTGCCACGCCGACGACGGCATCGGGCATGTCCTTCACGGCCGCGATGCTGGCGGCGTGAAGTGCTGCGTACCGGTCCCGATCGCTCACGAAACGCCGCTGCGCCGCGCTGGCCGGCGATCCGTCGAACCCACCCTGCATGTAGAGCACCGGCAGCAGCGTCAGCCCGATGCCCGTGCCGGCGGCGGAAGCGGCGATCCGCGCCGCCATTTCGGCGGGGTTGTCGTAGCGCTGACCACCGGGCTGATGATGGAGATAGTGAAACTCGCCGACTCGCGTGAATCCTGATTCGAGCATCTCGGCGAAGGCCATCGCGGCAATCGCCTCCATCGCCTCGGGCCCGTTCCGGCCAGCAAAGCGGTACATCACCTCGCGCCACGTCCAGAAACTATCGTCGCTGCTCCCGCGCACTTCGCCAAGGCCGGCCATCGCTCGCTGGAAGGCGTGGCTGTGGAGATTGCCGAGGCCGGGCAGCGCCGCGCCGTATCGCTCGGCGCCCTCGGCCTCGACCCCGGTTTCGATCGTCGCGATCCGCTCGCCCTCGATCGTCACGCGAACGCCGTCAGCCCAGCCTTGCGGCAACAGGGCGGACTCGAACCAGAGGTGAGCCATCTTCATCTCCAGGGCTGGACGCGGCGGCGAGATTATATGTATATACTTAATTGCGCCGCCCACGGCTAGCGGAAAGGCCATGTCGATGCTCTGCGACCGCCTCTGGCACAATGCGCGCCTCGCGACGATGGCGGGTGAGGGGCTGGGCGACATCGAGGACGGCGTGATCGCCTGCCGCGACGGCGCGATCGCCTATGCCGGGCCCGCCGCCGACGCGTCTTCCTTCGATGCCGCGGAACGGATCGACTGCAACGGCCGCTGGATCACCCCCGGGCTGAGCGACTGCCACACCCACCTCGTTTACGGCGGGGACCTAGCACAGGAATTCGACCTGCGGCTCAAGGGCGCGAGATTCGTGGAAATCGCGCGCGCCGGCGTCGGAATCATTTCGACCATGAAGGCCACTCGCG
>JBQCEK010000238.1:0-3026 GCA_051960335.1 Sphingomonas sp. | reverse complement strand
CTGTGCCCACACCGGAATTGGCTATCAGCGCCATGTGGCACCCGCGCCTTGATGCCGATCCGAGCCATCGATGGTTGCGACGGAAGATCATGACGATTTGTCGGGCAGAGACCTCAAGCTAAGGGGCCTTCCCATTGAACCAAGGTTTGCGGGACGCTTGAGAAACGCAGGGCTCGGTTGAATCCGCCGCTGGGCAAGGCCTGCGCGGATGACGAAATTGTCCCATGTCCTGCCTTTCAGGTGGCGCCGCACGATCCTGAATATGCGGCAAGTTTTGATGTCCGCGCAACGTGCAGGGAATGACCGGAATGTCGGCGGCTTCGGTCGTGGCGTTGATGCTTCCTGAAGCCGGCGGCTTCCGACGCAAAGCGACCGTTCCAGGTGTATCCGCTTAGAGCCCTTTGTTGCCAATCAGCGGTTGCCAAGCCAGCCCTAAGTCCGGCAGCTTGTTCAGGTCCGGAATCGTTCGTTCGACCGGAGCGAACTAACGGCAAGCTTGCGGTTTCCGCGTTGCTAGCGCCCGTACTCGCGCAGCCATTTGAGCACTTCCGAGTACCATTGAAGGCTGTTCTTCGGCTTTAGCGTCACATGGCCTTCGCCCGGGAAGATGATGAGCTTTGATGGAACGTGACGCTCCTGAAGCGCGGTGAACGCGGCGATCGCTTGGGTTGAGGGCGTGCGGAAATCCTGTTCGCCGGTCAGCACCAGCATGGGCGTCCGCCAACTCGCAACCCCATGTACCGGGCTCCATTCCTCATAAGTGCCGGGATTTAGATAGTAGGGGCGGTCGCCAAAATCCCATTCGTCGGCGCGGAGATCGTCGGTTTCATAGGTCATTGCGCGCGTATCGAAGGGACCGTCGGCCTGCACCAAGCAGCGGAAGCGGTCGGGCCAATGACCTTCGATCCAGTTCATCATGAAACCGCCGTAGGAGCCACCGGCGGCGCAGGCTCGGGAACCATCGAGTTGAGGGTAGCGACGAAGGGCCGCCTCCAAGCCCTGCTGGAGGTCGATCAGCGGCTTTCCGCCCCAATCGTCTTGGACCGAATCGGTGAATGTCTGCCCGTAACCAGTGCTGCCGTGGAAATCGATCGCGACTACGCCAAGCCCGGGGCCTGACAGGACTGCGGCATTGAGCGCGTAGGTCCAGCGATCGGCAAGGCTATTCTGGGGACCGCCGTGTACGAGGAGAAGGACCGGGACCTTTTTTCCGGCGGTTTCCGGGGGAAGCAGCGCGAGGCCGTGGACGTCGTCTCCCAAGGCGCCTTTGAAGTGAAACCGCGAGACTGCTGGCCAATCCACGTCCGCCAACTTGGCCGCGTTTATCGCCGTCAGGCGCGAGCTCCCCGCTCCCTTTTTCCACAGCCAAAAGTCCGCCGGTGCCGTGAGGCTGTCGAGGGAGTAGATCGCGCCGCCGTCGGGCAAGACCTCGACATCTGCGACATAGCCTTTGGCCGTGATCCTCTTGACATGACCAGTGCTTGCAGCGACGCGAAACAGCGGATGATCTGGGCCATCCTGCGCCGTCACATAGAGGGCGGAAGAATCCGGGACCCAGCGGAGCGTGTCAATCGACCGGTCCCAGCCTGCAGTGACTGCACGGGTCCGGCCAGTCGCAAGCTCGCGAACCATGAGGACGTGGCGATCGTTCTCATATCCGGGCCGATCCGTCGCGAGCCACGCAAGCCATTTTCCGTCGGGTGATACTGCGGGCTGGGTGTCGATTGCCGAATTGGCTTTCGTGAGATCGACGGGAGGTGCGGATCCGTCCGCCGGCGCGGCGAAAAGGTCGAAATTCGTCGACAGCGGCTCGATCCGCCCGGCCTCGCGCAGGGTGAAGTATATGGTCCGTTCATCCGCGCTCCACGCCATTTCGTCGCGCCCCGCCCCGAGTTTTGACGGAGCGTCACCGACCAAGTCGCCCTCGATCGCATGACCCGCACCCGTTGCGTGGCCGTGCTCAAGCGCAATGACGAACAGTTGCGAGCGCTGACCGTCCGACCATTGGTTCCAGAAACGGACCGGCAAATGGTCATAGATGCGCGCGCTTCCTTGATTGGAAGCAAGCGGTTCAGACGATTGTGCGAGCGAAGTGGCACCGACCAGTCGCATCGCCCAGACGAGGAGTTGGTCGCATTTGGGGGACACGCGGAAACCGTCGATCCCATAGCCCTTCGTTACACGTTCGGGACGCCGGTCGCCGCCTGCATCGACGCGCCATACTGCCGACGCTCCGCGATCACGGTCGGAGATGAAGTACAGGCGACCGTCCGAGCCGAATTCCGGATCGCTGTCGTCCGCGCTGGAATTCCAGGCCAGCTTTTCCGGAGCAGCCTTCGGCTGTTTCAGATCGAGCCGCCACAAGTGATGCCGCGCGCGATTGGAAGCCAAGTCCGTTTCCTGTTGCTCCCAAACCAGCCATCGCCCGTCCTTCGACACCGTGGGATGAGCGATCCGCGACAGCAAAACGAGATCGTGCGGCGTGATCGGCCGAGCGTTTGCGACGCCTTCGCCGCCTCCCGGCAGACAGATAGCGGCGAGTGAAACGGCAAGGATTCCAAGCCAAGCAGTCTTCATGCCGGGCAACCCTCCGATTGGCAGCGGACAGCAATGGCCTCGATCTCAATCAGGCAGCCGTGATGAAGCGCCGGGACCGGCACGACGCTTCGGGCGGGCTTCGCGCCTCCGAAGACCTCGGCATATATGGCGTCGAATGCCGCCCAGTTGGACACCCCGGCGAGATAGGCGGTAACCCGCACCACATGTGACGGACCGAGACCTGCCTCGGCAAGAATGGCCGTGAGATTATCGAGGGCTACACGAGCCTGCGCTTCGAACGGTTCGCCTGCCGCGATTCTGCCATCGGGACGAATGGGAAGCTGTCCGGAAAGGAATAGCATGTCGCCATGAGCGATCGCCTGCGAATAGTGGCCTCCTGGCGGAGCAGCCGCGGGCGTCGAAAGCTCTTGGATCCCATTTCGCATCGTTGACCTCACCATCCGGACACCCGAGGCCAGACGGCGGTG
>JBQCEK010000237.1:0-2864 GCA_051960335.1 Sphingomonas sp. | reverse complement strand
CCTGCCGGCTGGAGACGATTTCCTCGACGAAGCTGCCGTCCTCGGTGAGCTCGGCATTGGCCTGCGCGATGGTGTGCTTCTGCTCTTCCATCGCCGACAGATAGACGACCTCGTCGGTCACCTTGTTGTCGACCACCTTGCGGTAGGGCGTCTCGATGAAGCCGTATTTGTTGACGCGGCTGAACGAGGCGAGGCTGTTGATCAGGCCGATGTTCGGGCCTTCCGGCGTTTCGATCGGGCAGATGCGGCCGTAGTGCGTCGGATGAACGTCGCGAACCTCGAAGCCCGCGCGCTCGCGGGTGAGGCCGCCCGGCCCGAGCGCCGAAACGCGACGCTTGTGCGTCACTTCGGAGAGCGGGTTGGTCTGATCCATGAACTGCGACAGCTGCGACGAGCCGAAGAACTCGCGCACGGCGGCGACCGCCGGCTTGGCGTTGATCAGGTCGTTCGGCATCACCGTCGACACGTCGACCGACGACATACGCTCCTTCACGGCACGCTCCATGCGGAGCAGGCCGACGCGGTACTGGTTCTCGAGCAGCTCGCCGACCGAACGCACGCGGCGATTGCCGAGATTGTCGATATCGTCGATCTCGCCCTTGCCGTCCTTCAGATCGACGAGCGTCTTGACGACGGCGAGGATGTCTTCGGTGCGCAGCGTCGTCACCGTGTCCTCGGCATCGAGGTCGAGGCGCATGTTGAGCTTCACGCGGCCGACCGCCGACAGATCGTAGCGATCGGGATCGAAGAACAGGCCGGCGAACAGCGCTTCCGCCGTCTCCAGCGTCGGCGGTTCGCCAGGGCGCATGACACGGTAGATGTCGCTGAGCGCCTGCTCGCGCTCTTCGGCCTTGTCGGCCTTCAGTGTGTTGCGGATCCACGGGCCCGTGGTGACGTGATCGATATCGAGCAGTTCGATGCGATCGATGCCAGCCTTGTCGAGCTTTTCGAGGTTTTCGGCCGACACTTCGTCGCCCGCCTCGATATAGATCTCGCCGGTGGTCTCGTTGATCAGATCATAAGCCGAATAGCGGCCGAAAATTTCCTCGGTCGGGATCAGCAGGTCGGTCAGGCCATCCTTCTGCGCCTTGTTGGCGGCGCGGGGGCTGATCTTCTGGCCAGCGGGGAACACGACCTCGCCCGAATTGCCATCGACGATGTCGAACATCGGCTTCACGCCGCGCCAATTTTCGGCGGCGAACGGAATCTTCCAGCCGCCTTCGCCGCGCACATAGGTGACGCGGTTGTAGAACTGGTTGAGGATTTCCTCGCTGGTGAGGCCCAGCGCATAGAGCAGCGCGGTGACCGGCAGCTTGCGCTTGCGATCGATGCGGACATTGACGATGTCCTTCGCGTCGAACTCGAAATCGAGCCACGAGCCGCGATACGGGATCACCCGCGCGGCGAACAGATACTTGCCCGACGAGTGAGTCTTGCCGCGATCGTGATCGAACAGCACGCCTGGCGAGCGGTGCATCTGACTAACGATCACGCGCTCGGTGCCGTTGATCAGGAAGGTGCCGTTCGACGTCATGAGCGGCATGTCGCCCATGTAAACGTCCTGCTCCTTGATATCGAGGACCGACCGCGCTTCCGTATCGGGATCGACCTCGAACACGATCAGACGCAGCGTGACGCGCATCGGGGCGGCATAGGTGATGCCACGCTGGCGGCACTCGTCAGTGTCGAACTTGGGCGGCTCGAGCTCGTAATTGACGAAATCGAGCTCGGCCGTGCCGGCGAAATCGCGGATCGGGAACACGCTGCGCAGCGTCTTTTCCAGGCCGGAGACATAGCCGATCGACGGATCGGAGCGCAGAAACTGCTCGTAGCTCTCGCGCTGGACCTCGATCAGGTTCGGCATCTGCACCACTTCGTGGATGTCGCCGAACACCTTGCGGATGCGCCGCTTGCGCGTCTCGCCGTCGTTGCCGCGCTGCTTTACCGCGCGCTCGTCGGTCGCCTTGGTCGCCATGTGGAGTTTCGCCCTCAGTTCGTAAATGTCGCATCCGGTTGCCACCGGAAGGGGGCGCGCAAGACGACGCAAAAAGCCGCGAGTTCGCCCTCATCGGGAGAACCGCAGCTCGAAGCGTCGTGAAACCGCAAGCCCCATTCGATCGACACGCTGCGCGACGGCGCGTCATTTCCCGGACCTGTGGTGATGACGGCGATATAGGGGCGGGGGCAGGGCGTGTCAATTGTGCGACACCCGGGAGCGGAACCGCGCCGCGCCGCTTATTCAGCGGTTGGCAACCATTCAGCAAGCGGCGATTAGGGCGGCCAGCTTAGCCGATCGAGACGATGACCAGAAACCTGCCTTCCCAGATGTGCCGTTCGCCGCTGCGCCTCGCGGTGATCGCGTTGTTCGCCAGCACTGCTCCGGCAATCGCGCAGAGCACACAGAATAACACGGCGGCTCCACAGACCATTCCGGGGCTCGACAATTTCACCATCGCGCCGCGGTCCACGCTGCCGATGCCCCTGCCGCTGCCGACGCCGACGCCGTCACCGACTGCCTCACCCATTCCCATTCGTCCTCTGCCGAGCCCTGCGCCGACGCCCACGCCGACGGTGCGATCGACACCGAGGCCACCAGCGGCAAGACCAACGCCGAGTCCGACGCCAACGCCTACGGCCTCGGCGGCACCTGCTGCCCTGCCGAGCCCCGTCGCCACACCGACCCCGGCCTCCACGCCGACGCCGACGGCCGCGCCGACCGTTCCGACTTCATAAGCGACGACAGCAGCGCCGCCGAGCGCTGCACCGCGCCATTCGATGTTGTGGATCGCGCTGTTCATCGTGCTCCTCCTGTTTCCCGCGATCGGCGTGGTTCTATGGTTCGCGCGTCGCAGCCCGTCCGGTGC